>CAJONL010000137.1 GCA_905235875.1 uncultured Bacilli bacterium | reverse complement strand
TTATGCAAATATGCATTTCCAAGCTCAATAAAATTTGGACCTAATTCCTTAATTGTTTTAATTATCGCTTCTTTAGTGTGATCTCCAATACCTTGCTCAGCAGTACCGAAATGTTTTTTATCCATTAAGTTCCCCCCTCAAAGCCATATTTTCAGCACGTCTAACTACTAACTTTATAATTTTTTTCATTTGTTCATCGGAAAGATTATATTCTTGAAATGCTCTAGTAATTTCATTTTTTACTTTATCTGTAAAATTAGTTTTATAGTAATCTGAAAAACTAGTTTCATAATCCATTCTCCTAAAAACACCAATAAAGTAATCTTGAAGCCAGTTTGGTACTTTACTCATATAATAATCAAAGTTTTCTAATACTTCCATATCACTAATAACTGCACTCCCATCTGGATTTGCATACCATCCTAATATAACTAAAGCAAGAGATACTCTTTTATTTTCCTTTGTACTTTTTCTATCAGCCATTAAACTAATACCAGTATTGAAATTAGTAATAGTCTTAGTAGTATCAATATTTTCAACAAAAAGATTTGGTGGAAAAACTATTTCTCCATTTGTTGTATTAATCTTAATATCATCCAGATTTATACTTATAATATTACGTGTTTCATTATCGATAGCTTCGGATACTTTTTTCATTAAACGACAAAAAGTTTGAATACGTACATTTTCAAACTTATCATTATCATTTATAAAATTTCTTAACGATATAATACTTCCTTCCATAATGCATTCCGCCTATCTTATGGTAATTATATCACACTAATAAACAAAGTTTAAAACTTTTTCTAATTTTTTTCTAGTTCTAAGTAAAGAATTGTCAACTTTTTTGGTACTTATATCTAACAATTTAGCTATTTCTTTATATTTAAAATTATTAATTCTAAGTTCAAAAATACATGAATCTAAAAATTTTAAATTTAAAGAAAAGTCTTTAATAGATTTCAATATATCATGTTCGAGAACTGTATTAAATACATCTTCAGAATTAGATAATTTATCTAAATATTCATAGCTATAATATGATATATTAAGATTCTTTCTAAATGCTTTAGCGTAATTATTAATAGCTCTTTTCAAACATACAACTAAGTATGAAAAAAACTTTGTATCATTATCAAAACTATATCTTTCTAAAGCATAACACGTAGTAATACGACATTGTTGTATTAAATCTTCTATATCAATGCCAAGATTATTATTTTTTTGAAGAAAAGAAAAAGAAAGCTTTTTATAAAGAGGCTCATATTTTTCTATAAGAGTACTAAGAGCCCTTTCATCTTCCTTTATCATGTAAATTAGTTCACTATCATTATAATTCATAATTCCTCCCTATTTGCTTCTTTGTCTTACCACTTCATATAGAATAATACCAGTAGCAACTGAAGCATTTAAACTTTCTACTTTTTCATTCATAGGGATTGATATAACATAATCTGATGATTTTTTTACTAAATCACTTACTCCTTTTCCTTCATTCCCAATTACAATTACGGTATTTGATGCATAAGAAATTTCAGTGTATTTAGTATTAGACATATCTGATGAGTAAATCCAATAGTTTTTGTCTTTTAAATAATTAATAGTTTGATTTAAATTAGTAACCATTGCAATATTTATATTTAAAGCCATACCAACACTAGTTTTCATAACAGTTGAATTAACACTAACACTTCTATCTTTTGGAATTATAATTCCATCTACACCTGCAGCAACACATGTTCTTATAATAGCACCAAAATTATGAGTATCTTCCAAATGATCTAAAATAACAATTAAACCATTTTCTTCTTTAAGAATATCATCAAGATTGCTATATTCAAATTCACCTACATCAATTATTATACCTTGATGATTTTCATTTGCAAATTCATCTAATTCTTGTTTGGTATGAAAAATAGGGTCAATTTTTAATTTTTCTATAAGAGAAATAATAGATTTGTCACTAAAATTATAGTCCAAATATAATTTTTTCACTTTTTTATTTTTTTTTAGATATTCATATACACTATTCTTTCCATAAACTATCATCTTTATTACATCCTTCATTATAATCTAATATTATCTTAAATATTTCATCTAATCTTTTTTTATCTTCATAGTATAAATAACCAACTAAAATTTCAAATGCAGTGGCATATTTATATGTAATGATATCACAATTTTTTGGACTTTTATGTGTTTTTAGATTCCTACCCTTGCGAATTATGTCTAATTCTTTGACAGTCAAATAATTATTAAGAGTTAAATATTTGACAAACTCTGATTGCTTTTTAGCAGTAACGAATAAAAGAGTTTTTGTTTGTAGATCATTTAATTTTAGTACTCCTTTTTCAAGTAAAAATTTTCTCACTAAAAGTTCAAAAACAGCATCTCCAATAAATGATAACTGATATAAATTATAATTATTCATCACGCACCATTAAAATAAGCCTTGCTATTTCTAAAAGAGTAGTTAATAGACCTGCAACATATGTTAAAGCTGCTGCACCTAAAACTTTAAATGCACCTTGTTTTTCTTCTGAAGTAACTAAACTATATTTTTCTAAATTCACAAGTGCCCTTTTAGAAGCATCAAACTCAACTGGTAAGGTCACAAGTTGAAAAAATAGTATTGCAAAAAGCATAAATATTCCTAAATAAAACATCTTAATCATTCCAAGTATTAATCCAAGAAAGATTGCAATATATCCAAACTTTGAAGCAATATTTACAACTGGAAAAATAAAATTTCTAATATTTATAAAAACATTTCCTTCTTTATGTTGAATAGCATGACCTGTCTCATGTGCTGCTATTGCTATCGCACTAATACTGTCACCATGAAATACACTTGAAGATAATCTTATAACATTTGCATGTGGGTCATAATGGTCTGATAAAAAGCCACTTGTTTCAACAACATAAACACTATCTAAACCATTTCTTTTTAGTATTTCTTGAGCTGCTTCAACTCCAGTAATTCCACGGTTATTTTTAATTTCAGAATACTTTTTATATCTTGAATTAATAAGAATTTGTGCTACTATAGTAACTAAAATAGATACAAGAAAAAGTATATTTCCTATCATACTAAAGCTCATATTTAACACCATCCTTTGTATCAATAAGTTTTATACCTTTTTCTAATAACTCGTTCCTTATCCTATCAGCAGTTTCATAATCTTTATTTTTCTTAGCTTCATTTCTTAACATTATTTGTTCATTTATATAACTCTCATCAATATTTAATTCTTTTTCATCTTCTTTCAATAAATCTAAGCCAAGAACATCTTCATATAATGAAATAACTTTTAATTTTGAAGCACCATTTAAATTAGATTTTAACACATCATATATGCAGGTAATCATTAGTGAAGTATTTAAGTCATTAGAAATTGCTTTTTTAAATGATTCTATATAAGGATCTATATCATTAACTTCACCTTCATTTTTTATATTTTTAATTTTATTTTTTAACTTAGTATACACCTTAGATGCTTCATCTAATCTGTCATAAGTAAATATTAATTGTTTTCTATAATGTGATAAAAGACAAAAGAACTTATACGATAAAGGATTATAACCTTTTTCTTTTAGTAGAGATAAAGTTAAAAATTCTCCTTTACTTTTGCTCATTTTACCACTTTCATCATTTAAATGTTCACTATGAAACCAAAAATTACACCATTTATGACCAATAAAAGACTCGGTTTGAGCTATTTCATTAGTATGGTGAGGAAATATATTATCTACACCACCACAATGAATATCTAAGTATTCTCCTAGATATTTTAAAGAAATACCACTACATTCAATATGCCATCCAGGATAACCGATACCCCAAGGAGAATCCCATTTTAACTCTTGATTATCAAATTTTGACTTCGTAAACCATAAAACAAAATCTGTTTTATTTTTTTTATTTGTATCAACATCTACATCATCTCTTACACCTTCGAAAAGATCATTTTCATTATGATTAGTAAGTACATAATAATTAGAAAGTTTACTTGTATCAAAATATATGTTATCTCCTGATTTATAAGCATATCCCTTTTCTAATAAACCAGAAATTATTTTTATATATTCATCTATTTCTGAAGTAGCAGGAACTATTTTTTCAGGTTTTTTTAAATTTAATGATAAAAAATCTTCAAAGAATTTGTCAGTATAAAACTTAGCTATTTCAAGTACTGATTTATTTTCTCTCTTAGCACCTTTTAGCATTTTATCTTCGCCTGTATCAGCATCACTAGTTAAATGCCCAACATCTGTAATATTCATAACTCTTTCTACATCATAATCTAAAAATTTTAAACTTTTTTCCAAAACATCTTCCATTATATAAGTTCTAAAATTTCCTATATGAGAATAATTATAAACAGTTGGACCACATGTATACATCTTTACCTTACCTTCAAAATTAGGTTTAAACTCTTCAACTTTTCTTGTTAAAGTATTATATAACTTCATAAAATCCTCCCTATTGATTTAATCTATCCAATACTAAATCTTTCCCTAACAAATAAATAGTATCTCCAAGTTCTGGACCATGCATAACTCCAGATACTTTTATTCTAATAGGCATATAAAGCATTTTTCCTTTCATACCTGTTTTTTCTTTAGCATTATTAATAGCATTATTAATTGAATCAACATTCCAATCTGAAATAGATTTTATTTCATCCCTAAAGACTTTAATTAAGTTATCAATTCCATCTTGTTTCATAAAGTCTTTACATTCATTATTCAATTCTAATTCCTTGTTAAAAAACATCTTTACTTCATCAACTATTTGCTTTCCAAAACTGATATGATTCTTATAGATATTAGCCAAATAACTAACCCAATTTTCATCATACTCTGTTAAATCATATGCTTCTTTCATAAATGGTTTTACAAGCTTCAAGTAAGAATCTTCATCTAAATTTTTAATATAATGTGCATTAAACCAGTTAAGTTTTTTAATATCATACTTACTTGAACTTTTACTAATTCGTTTTGGATCAAATTCATTTATAAGTTCATCTAAACTAAATATCTCTTTATTACTATTAGGACTCCATCCAAGAAGTACTAAATAGTTAACTATTGCTTCAGGTAGATATCCTTCATTATATAAATCCATAAATGATGAATCGCCATTTCTTTTACTAAGTTTAGTACCATCTTCACCCAAAACCATAGCAACATGAATATAAGTAGGTTTTTCAAAACCAAAAGCATCATATAAAAGATTATATTTAGCTGTTTGATCAAGATATTCTTTACCACGTACAACATGAGTAATCCCCATTAAATGATCATCTACAACATTTGCAAAATTATAAGTAGGATATCCATCTGATTTAATAAGAATTTGATCTTCTAAAACACTATTATCTATTACTATTTTACCATAAATTAAGTCCTCCACTACAGTTTCACCATTTTTAGGCATTTTTTGTCTAATAACATATTTTTCGCCATTTTGAATTCTCTTTTTTGCCTCATTAATATCTATATTTCTACAATGACCATCATACATAAAAGGAATCTTATTATCATCAGCAATCTTTCTTAATTCATCTAATCTTTCACTAGAACAAAAACAATAGTAAGCATCACCTTTTTCTACTAATTCTTCTGCATATTTTTTATATAAATCTAGTCTTTCACTTTGTACATATGGTCCGTATTCACCAGGATTAAGTGGTCCTTCATCAATATCAAACCCACATAACTTCAAAGTATCATAAATAAACTGTGTTGCTCCTTCTACCTTACGAGCTTGATCAGTATCTTCAATTCTTAATATAAAATCTCCACCAGTTTTTTTTGCTATTAAATATTCAAAAATAGCAGTCCTCAAATTACCAACATGCATAAATCCAGTTGGTGATGGAGCAAATCTAGTTCTTGTCTTCATAAATATCACCCGCCTGTATTATACCATAAAAAAAGAAAACTAGTAAACTTTATGAAACTAATTTTCTATTTCTATTAATTGCTAATAACAATATCTGTTACACCATTTAACATTTGATCAATTAAATTACTTTCTATTTCATGTTCAATTACATTATTAACTCTCCTTAAACCAAAAGTTTCGTACTCTGTATTTTTTATAATTCTTTGAACCAACTCTTTAGAACATGAAATATTAATATTCTTGGCTTTATATGCTTTTTGTATTCTCTTAATTCTATTTTTTATTACTCTGTTACATACGTCTTTTGTAATACTATTAAATTTTATAATACTTCCAATTCTATTTATAAATTCAATTCCAAAAAATTCCTTAATATCTTCATTATTATTTAAATCTAAAAAGCCTATATTATTTTTTTTACTACCTAAATTAGAAGTCATTATTATAGTTGTATTACTAAAGTTTATTTCCTCACCACTACTATTTTTACATTTACCTTCATCTAATATTTGTAAAAACAAATTAATTACATCCTTTGAACCTTTTTCTATTTCATCTAAAATTATTAATGAATAAGGATTATCTTTTACTTTTTCAAATAAATTTTTATTATCATTATAACCAACATATCCAGGAGGAGAACCAATCATTTTACTTATGGAATGGTTCTCTTTAAACTCACTCATATCAACTTTAAAAACATTATCATTATACATAAATTTTCCAAATTCTTTAGCAAGAAGTGTTTTGCCTACTCCAGTAGGCCCAATAAATAAAAATGAATTAGGCTTTTCATTTTCTTCTATAACATATTTCTTTTTTCTGATAGAACTAACTAATTTTTCAATTGCTTCATCTTGACCAAATATTTTTTTTCTAAGTCTATTTCTAAGATTATTACTGATATCATTATTATTCAAAGAAATTGGCACTTTTGCTCTTTCTTCAATAATACTATAAACATCACTTATTTTTATTTCTCGAGCCTTATTTCTAACTCGCTGTAATTCCATTTTATTTTTTTTAGTTTCTAACAACTTTTCAGCCTTTCTATATAAAAATGCATCATTAAAATTATTATTTAAAATAGAATCATTTTTTAAATTACGAATATTTTTAAGTTTTTCATCAATATTATTTAATTCACTATTCTTAAATGAAGAAACTAAAAGTCTTGAACAAGCTTCATCCATTACATCTATTGCTTTATCTGGCATTTTTCTATCAAATATATATTTATCAGATAAAACAGCTATTTTCTCTATTACCTCATCACTAATTTTAACCATATGATATTTTTCATAAATAGGTCTTAATTTCTTTAATATATTTATTACTTCATTTACCTTTGGTTCCTTAATATCAATTATTTGAAATCTACGTGCAAGTGCCTTATCTTTTTCAATAAATTCCTTATATTCATTAGTTGTAGTTGCACCAATTATTTTAATCTTTCCTCGAGCAAGTGCCGGTTTTAATATATTACTTGCATCAATAGCACCTTCAGCTCCCCCAGCACCAACAAGAGTATGAATTTCATCTATAAATAATATAATATCATCATTGTTTTCAAGTTCTGAAATTATTTTTTCAACTCTTTCTTCAAATTCACCACGATATTTAGTACCTGCTACTAAATTAGACATAGATATTGATATAATCTTTTTATTAGAAAGTTTACCTAAATATCTATTTTCTAATCTTCTTGCCAATTCTTCAACAACAGCAGTTTTTCCTACTCCTGCTTCTCCTAAAAGAATTGGATTATTTTTAGTCCTTCTAGATAAAATTTCTATTAGTCTTGATATTTCTTTTTCTCTACCAACAACAGGATCTATTTTACCTTCTTTGCACTTTTCGTTTAAATTTATACCAAATGATTCAACAAGTAATTTTCCATGAATAGTTGAGCTGTCTTTTACAAATAAATCATATAATTTATCTAAATCTAAATTCATTCCTAAAAGTATTCTAATTGCAATACCTTCTCCTTCATTTAATAAAGAAGTAATAAGATCATATACATCAATTGTATTTTTTCCATTATCACTACTTATAAGACTTGCATTTTCCATTACTCTTCGAAGAAGTGGAGTATATAAAAAGTATTCATTTGTACTAGTCCCTTTGCCTACAACCTTTAATAACTCATTTTTAAAAATTTCATAAGTTATTCCTTCATTATTTAATTTTTTTAATAAATTATTATTCCCATATTTTAAAATAGATAATAATAAGTGTTCTGTCCCTACATAAGGATGCTTGAGATCCGTCATTTCTTTTTTCATATTTAAAAGAATTTTTTTAGCATCATCATCAAATTTTGAAAACAAAAGTATCCCTCCCTTTATTATTTTATTCATATAAATAAATAATAAAAGTAATTTTTATCAACAAAAAAAGACTTCCGAGGAAGTCCTATTTTTTATTATATTAAATGATTAATTACAGCATAAATTGCCATTAAAATTATCACTACAACAATTCCTACAACAATTCCTGCCCACATTGGAATCACATTAGCCATTGTCATTAATACTACAAATGCTACAAGTAATAAAGCAATAGCAAGAATCCAAATAAATTTAATCCAATCGGTATATTTTGTTTCACTTATTGAAAGCCCAAGCATTAAAATCATACTTGTTGGTGCTACTAACATAACAACACTATAAATACTAACATACATCAAGCTTAATACAGATTGAACACTAGCATCAGTATACTTTTGTGCAATTGATTGCATAGTCATAGCAGCTAAATAATAGTAATCTACATAGAAGAAACTATTAATTAATGTATATAAACTAGCAAGTGTAACATTAAATCCATCTGTTGCTTTAAGAAGTAATTCAGTAACTGGATTTAAGAATGGATTATAGTATACAAACACAAATACTGAACTAACCAATACTGCAATTGTTGCTGGAACAATAAATGATTTTAATCCTTCAACAAAGCCTTCAAATGATTTTTTAACACTTCTTCCATAGAATAAAGTAATTACTACCATAGCTAAAAGAAGTAACATTGAATATGTTGAATATCTATTTGGATCAAACCATGTACCAAATGCTCCAATTCCACCAAACAATTTGTTTAATACTGGGAATCCTCCAATTGTAAAGCCAGTCCATGATGTATGAGCCTTTTCAAATATTGATTGACTAACTCCAAACATTTGAGCCCAAGCTGTAGTTCCTAAGAATAAAACTACATATAATAGACCCACAATAATAAATGCAGGTAAAGCTCCAATGCCTTTTACTTTTATATCATTCTTATTATATTTTTCGTTTTTGTGGTTTTTACTGTTATCTAAAGTTTTATCAGCTTTATGACTTTTAACATACATTAGTGTTAAAGTAAGTAATAATACTAATCCTACTACTAATAAAATTACCTTAGCAGCAATTCCTGTTGAGAATTTTGTAGTTGTAAGAACTTGCGTATTAATACCATATAATGTATTAGCAAAAACTGAACCATATAAACCTACAATAGTAGCTCCAACACTAGCAGCAACTCCTGTAATCTTATCATATCCAAGTTTAGCAACATAGCCAAATATCAATGGATATAATATCAATAGACTTAAATCAAGTCCTGCAATAGATGCAGTAAGAGTCATTAATACAATGATAGATACTAATACTAATTTATTTTCATCTTTAACAACAGCTTTTAATACAATTGCAAGAGCAACAACAATTGCAAATACTAAAATACTTATTAAGATTAAAAATAAAAGAGAAAGACCTGTAGATAATTTCAAAATTGCTGCAATAAGTGTTGCAGTTAATAATGCCACTAAAATCATATTAAATAAGAAAATAGTTTTTTTCTTTTCAACCAATTTTGACATCATCTTGTCATATGCACCAGTTGCTTTCAATACTCCATAGAATCCTCCAACTAATAGTACATAAAAAATAACATTTCCAAAACCAGAGAATGTATTAGCTAGTACTGATACAATTGAAACGAATCCTATTTGATGTGATACATCACCTTTTGTACCCGTAATACCATATATAATTGGAATAAGCCAAGATAAGCAAATATATAACAGTATCACAATTCCGATTGCTTTAAATAAATTGTTTTTCTTCATTTTTTTACCTCCTAATATAATTATTACACTTTTTTCCTAAAAAATAAAGAAAAAAATGGTAAAAAGTATATTTTTTCACCATTTCTAATTCTATTCTCTATTTTTCATATGAGGGAACAAGATAACTTCTCTAATAGTATCAACATTAGTAGCAAGCATAACTAACCTATCAATACCAATTCCCATACCCCCAGTTGGTGGAAGTCCATATTCTAGTGCTTCAACAAAATCTTCATCCATATCTGAAGCTTCATCATTACCTAAAGATTGTTCAACTACTTGAGCTTCAAATCTTGATCTTTGATCTATCGGATCATTTAATTCAGTAAATGCATTAGCATATTCACTACCAACAATAAATAATTCAAATCTATCTGTAAATCTTTCATCTTCTCTATTTCTTTTTGCAAGAGGACTTATATCAGTTGGATGTCCATAAATAAATGTTGGTTGAATTACTTTATCTTCACAATATTTTTCAAAGAATGCTTCAACAATATGTCCATATAGATAATGATCTTCAATTTCAATATCATGTTCTAAAGCAAGTTTCTTGCATTCTTCCAAATCATTAATTTTAAAGAAATCAACACCACAAGCATCTTTAATTGCATCACACATATGAACTCTAGCAAAAGGCTTTTCAAAATCAAGTTCATGTCCTTTATATTCAAACTTCAAAGTCCCACGAATTTCTTTAAGTACTGCTTTAAAAATTCTTTCAGCTGTATCCATCATCCCTTCCATATCAGAAAATGCCTTATAAAGTTCAATAGTAGTAAATTCAGGATTATGATTCTTATCCATTCCTTCGTTTCTGAATAATCTACCTATTTCATATACTCCGTCCATACCACCAACAATTAATCTTTTTAAATGAAGTTCAGTCGCAATACGAAGATACATATCAATATCTAAAGCATTATGATGAGTAATAAATGGTCTAGCTGCAGCACCACCTTGAATAGTACCAAGAATTGGTGTTTCAACTTCAACATATCCTTCATCATCAAGAAGTTTTTGAATAGTTCTAACAGCTTTTGGTCTAGCAAAAGCTATTCTTCTAGCATCCTCATTCATAATTAAATCAACATAACGGCGACGATATCTTTCTTCAACATCGCTCAATCCATGATATTTTTCAGGAAGTGGCCTAAGTGATTTAACTATATGATAATATTTACTCGCTTTAACGCTTAGCTCTCCAGTATTTGTCTTCATCACAGTACCAGTAATACCAACAATATCACCAATATCTGCCTTCGTAAATAATTCATATTCATCATCACCAATTGCATCTTTTCTAACATAAATTTGAATTTGTCCAAATTTATCTTGAATATGCATAAATCCAACTTTCCCTTTTCCACGCTTAGTCATAATACGACCAGCTATAGTAACTTCAATATCTTTTTCATGTAATGCTTCTTTATCAAAATCACTATAATTATCCTTAATTTCTTTTGAATTACTAGTTAAATCAATTCTATAGCCAAAAGGTTCAATACCTTTTTCACGTAATTCCTCTGCTTTTTTTCTCCTTATTAATTCTTGTTCTGTAAATTGTTTCATTTTTTCCTCCCTTTAAATAAAAAAAGTTAATGACAAAAGGGCGAACTATTCGCGGTACCACCTTTTTTATCATTAACTGATATCTCTTGTTTTTAACGGATCCTATCCGGACTAATGTCATCTCCACAGCTTTAATTCCTCTATAATTTAATATTAGCTTCCACCAAATACTAACTCTCTTTAAATTAACATTATAAATTCTTGCCAAAAAAGGCCTGTTTCAAACGATTTATGCATATAATTTATCACTTATAAAATAACTTGTCAAGCTGATTTTATAACTTTTTCAATATTTTCTAAAATTGTAAAAAACTCTTCTTCCGTTTTACTACTAGTAATAGCAATTTTATATTTTTTAACACCAGGTATGCCTTTTATATACCATAATGCATGCATTCTAATTTCTAAAAGTGCAACTTTTTCATTATTATATTTTTTTAATAGCAAATAATGTCTTCTAATCATATTTATTTTATCACAATAAGAAGTTTTTTCTATAACTTCACTATTTTCTATATATTCAACACATTCTTTTATAAACCAAGGATTACCAAGAGTAGCTCGTCCTATCATAACCGCATCACAACCAGTTTCATCAAGCATACGCTTCGCATCATAAATAGTTTTTATATCACCATTTCCAATTACTGGAATAGATACAGCATTTTTAACTTCCTTTATTATTTTCCAATCAGCTAAACCACTATAACCTTGCGCTCTAGTTCTAGGGTGAATAGCTATAGCAGAGCATCCAGCCTCTTCTGCTTTTTTCGCAACTAAAGGAGCATTTATACTTTTTTCATCCCAACCACTTCTTATCTTAATAGTTACTGGGACAGATACATTATCTACAACACTTTTTACTACCTCATATATTTTATTTGGATCCTTAAGAAGTGCACTACCGGCCTGAGATTTTAAAGCTATCTTAGGTACTGGACACCCCATATTAATATCAATAATATCTGGATGAAATTTATCTTCTATAAATTTAGCAGCTTTTACAAAAGAATCTACATCATTTCCAAATATTTGAATACTAATAGGTCTTTCTTCTTCATTAAAATTAATTAAATCAATAGTCTTTGTACTTCCATACTCTATTCCTTTAGAACTGATCATTTCAGAATAAATTAAACCCGCTCCCATTTCTTTTATTATA
>CAJONL010000136.1 GCA_905235875.1 uncultured Bacilli bacterium | reverse complement strand
TTTTTTCATAATTGAGTAATCCACTTTTAATATATTACTTAATATATTAGTAGTTTTATTTTTATCTTTTATTTGATTAGGAACAAGTACAAGTGAAGATGATGTAATGTTATCAGCTAAAACTACTCCATTACGATCTAATATTTTTCCTCTTTCAGAGCTTATAGAAAGATTTCTACTCCATAAATCATCAGATAATTTAGAAAGTTTATTATAAGATATAGTCTCTACATATAATACTTTAATAAATACTAATAAGAATAAAAAAAGACATATTAAACTAACTATAAATATTTTAATATTTTTTTTTCTAACAAACATAGTATCACCAATAAATAATATGCAAAAAATAAATAATTAACAAATAAAAAAAGTAGTATTAATCACTACTTCTTTGTTTTTTAATATAAATAATCATTAATAGTATTAGTATTATTGATACAATAGATACAATAAAGTATTTAACTATAATATCACCAGTATATGGATTAACTCCACGTCTTTTTTTTGTTTTATGACTAACTGCTTTACCAGGATTACTTTCTTTATTCTTTAAACTATTTACAAAAGATGCAACAGTGCTTTTTTCAGAATCTCCTGATACTTTTAAAGAAACAGCACTACGAAGTACTCCACCTTCTTCAGTAGATATTTGGATAATGTAATCATAAACTCTAGTATCATAATTAATTTTTGAATCATTAGTATCTGTTTGATAAATCTTATAGTAATAATATCCAGGTTCAGTAAAAGTAATTGTTCCAAAGCTTCCTTCTTTATTACCTTTAATAGTTAATTTTTGTGTTTTTTGTCCACTCGGAGTTGGTTCATTGTTAATTCTTTCAAAAACTACATTATAATTTTTTCCAATGCCATCAGCTTCACTTATAACAATTGTTGGAGTTGTAACAGAAATAGATTCCGCATTTACATTAAAGCTAAAACAAGCAAATAATGTAAACAAAGCAATAAATAATAATTTTTTCATAAGTAACCTCCTATATTTATTTCATTACCTTAGCAATTGCAAGAGACCTAGCATTACCATCACCAAAGCATGTCGAAAGCATTACAACTTGATCATTAGATGATAAACCAATATCTATATATTTACTAGATTTTTCCTTAATCGCATTAATAAGTTCAGGCTTTAATTCATCTGCACTGAAACCTACATTATAAATCGTCTCATCATATGAATCAATTTCCATATAAGAAAAGAATTTTAGTTTATAATCGTTTTTATCGGTAAATAAATGTCCCGTCTCATGTTCTTTAAAGAAACTATCAAATCTATAATTACGAACATCTGCAAACATCAAATTACCATTTATATTATGTCCATATAAAACAATATGTTTATCAGTAAAATCGGGAGAGTTTCGATAATCCATAAAGATAGATCCTGCCAGGCTGTACTCACGTTTATAATCTAAGTTTAAGTATTCAAAATTATCGACACCTCGGACAATCGGATAATCTATTTTAGTGCCATCTATTCTTATCCACCCTTTTATATCAGGATTTAGTTTTTGAGCTTCTACAAGAGACATAGACTCACCTTCTTTAGGTCTATATTTAATTATCTCTTGATCAAGTCTAGTACCGTCATATACATTAAATAAATCCCAAAGGCTATAACCTCCGAATAAAAGAACAATAAGAAGAGCAATATAAATAATCATTCGTACAAATTTATTCATATACTTTAGTATTTTATTTAAAATAAGCACTTATATCACTCCTCTTATATTAAGGTAATGAGGGAACTCATGTTACCCAAAAGTCCCCTCAAAAGTATACATTAATTTATTTTATTATTCAGTAATTTCTTTTTCTTGTTTTTTATTTCTAATAACTAGATATACAACACCAGCTACAGCTAATGCAACGATTACTACATAAGGTAATACATTTAAGAATGCACCTGTAATTGGGTTAGTTTCATAATTATTTGTAATCTTTTTATTGTTTTTAGTTTGATCAGCATCAACTTTTCCATTTGCAAGTTCTCCATTAGTAGCAGTATATCCAGTTGGTACAGTTTCAGTATAACTATAATCAGTATTTACTGGAATTTCATCTGTAGTACCATTAGTTCCTATTTTAACAGTATCACCATGTTTTAATTTGATAGTTGTAGCCTTTCCACCTTCTATTGTATTTGGAGTTTCAGCACATCCACCACTTACTGTATAGCTTTGTCCAGTTGTTCCTAC
>CAJONL010000135.1 GCA_905235875.1 uncultured Bacilli bacterium | reverse complement strand
CCTTTATAACTTTATCACTATCTTTATCTATATCATCATTATTTATTGAGTAATTTTCAAAATACTCTGGAAAAAGTATTGGTTTATGATCATCACTAGTATCAATAAAACGTACATCTTCTGGCCTTTCCATATACCAATTAAGTCCCAACACTTCTCCATTTTGTATATCCTTAGATGCCCCTTTTTCAAATGTATCAAGATAAGTTAAATCTATATAATATAATTCTTTTTCTATTTCAACTAAGTTCCAAGCATGAGTTTCACTAAGAGTATAAAAACTATTAATACCAATTTCATTTAGCAAAGCTTTACAAAGCGCTGCATAATTACCACATATTTGAGTATCATTTTCTAACGCTCCTTTTAAATTACCTTCATCATAGAAGCCTTTATTAATAATTAAAGAAGAAACATCTTCGTCATTATCTAAAGCATTAAAAACATCTTCATCATATTTAAGATTATCTAGAACATAACACATGATACAATTCATTTGTTCTCTTTCGCTTTTATTTTCAATATCAAATGACTCTATAATATTATCTAACCTATCTAATATCTGCAAATATCCTTCTTCTCCACCATTAAAGACAATATCAACATTATTATTTACTAAATAATTATAGTTAGTTCTACTTAAAAATATAGGTACATCATATTTACCATAACTTGAAATATCTAAAGTATTAACCTTTAATTTACTATAATCAAAATCATAACTTAACGAAGTAACAAGTGTTAGACTATCTAAACTTGAAAGATTTTCGATTACATTAGGGCCTACTATTACTCCATCTAAGCATAAATTTTTAAGATTATTTTTATTCTTTTCAAATACTAAACTATTAACTTTTTCAGATATTTCTAAATTTTCATTTGCTTTTATAGTTAAATTTTCAAGTGAATTAATTTCAGGTATTGTATCAAGTACATAATCATTATTCTTTTTAAAACTCAAACACAAATTTTTTAAATTGCTACAATTACTTAGAAATTCTAAAGAATAATCTTTTTTTGCCTTTAAAGTTAAACTATCTATATTTTCTAAAATACTATAATCAATACTATCTATACTAATACCACACTCTTTAGCAATTTGTTTTTTATAATAATTAGGTATATCTACTATACTTTTTTCTATAGTATAACTATCTTTTGTCTCAGAATATGATTCTTCAAATGTAGCTCCTGAATATAAATTAACTGAAATTATCGTACCTAAAATTAATACTTTAGCTCTTTTAACCGGATTATCTATATCTCTTATATCAAAACTACTTAAACTTTTATTAATCTTTAGCATATTTTACCTCTTCTAAAACTTTTTCACATACTTTTAACTCATTACTACTAAAATTATTATCTAAATTACCTTCCATATCATATTTAGATACATAATAAGATGTAAAGTCCTTATATATTATATAGTTTTTATTATTATAGTCAAATGTTAAAACAATTTCCATTTCTTTTTCCTTATCATTTGTATTAATTTTTATAAGATCTTTCACATAAATCACCTAATAAAAGTTTACCATATTATCACAGTTTTTTGTTATTTTTCTTGACTTTTAGCATATAAATATATATAATTACCAAGTGAGTGCAAGTAAAGCAGCTTATAATCTTAAATGTGTTTATTAAATTATAAGTAACCTGCTGCTTGGTGAAAGTATGTAAGATAAACACCCTTAAGAGTGCGCAACTTTATAGTGCTCCTGAAATATAAGAAAGGAGAAAAAAATATGTCAAGATATACTGGACCTAGTTATAAGAAAGCTCGTAGAACTGGTATGAGTCTTTTAGAAAATGGTAAAGAACTTGCTAGAAAACCTTATGGACCTGGTATCCATGGTAATAGTCGTAAAAGAAGACCATCTACTTATAGTACACAACTTAAAGCTAAACAACAAGTTAGATTTATGTATGGTTTAAATGAAAGACAATTCGTTAAAACTTACAAAGAAGCTGGTAAGATGACTGGTATTCATGGTGAAAACTTACTAAAGCTTTTAGAATCTAGACTTGATAATTTAGTTTATCGTATGGGATTTGCTACTACAAGAAGAGCATCAAGACAACTTGTAAACCATGGTCACATTACTGTAAATGGTAAAAAAGTTGATATTCCATCATATAGATGTGTACCTGGTGATGTAATCGCTTTAAAAGAACAATCTAAAGATCATAAAGCAGTTAAAGAAGCTTTAACTAAGGCACCTAAAAGAGTTGAATTTATAACATTTGATGATAAAAAACTTACTGGTACTTTTGTAAGACTTCCTGAAAGAAGTGAACTTAACCCAGAAATTAAAGAATCATTAATAGTTGAATATTACAACAGATAATAAAAAAATCCATTAATTTGGATTTTTTATTTTCTAGAAAAACAAAAATACGTTCTTATTTTAAACTTATAATTAATGCATAATTATATATAGGAATACTTGATAAAGTTGGGTGGATGCCAATCTTCTGATGAAGGGAGGCGATAATTTGAATAAGAAAGATTTTTTAATCGGAGTATTACTCATTTTTATCCTTGTTTTACTATTTTTACTATTTATAGTTTTAATATAAAAGAAATCCACCTTATCATCTAGATTAAGGTGGAACATAACTAATTATGGCAACACCCGACATACCACTACCAAGTGTTCCTTTTTTATTTTATGAGCATTTTTCTCACATATACATAGTAACATAAATATATAACCATGTCAAAATTTTATTTATCATTACTTTTCTTATAGTACTTGCAAAAACTATGTAATTTGCAAGTTTCACATTTTGGATTTTTAGCAGTACAATTATATCTACCAAAACTTACTAATCTTAAATGTAAATTAATCCATTCATCTTTAGGAAATTTCCTTTTTAATTTTTTTTCTACTTCTTCTACTGTATCATAATCTTTTACTAAACCTAATCTTTTAGATACCCTTTCAACATGAGTATCAACTGCTATATTTGGAATATTAAAAAGTTCTCCTTGAACTACACTAACAGTTTTTCTACCAACCATCGGAAAACTCTCTAAAGTTTTTCTATCACTTGGAAGATATCCTAAATCTGTTACTTTTTTTGCAATTTCTATTATTGCTTTGCTTTTCTTTGTATAATTACCTAAACTTCTTATAATGTTTTCTATATCTTTTATATCTGCTTCTTTTAGTTTTTCTAAACTATCATATTTAGAAAACAATTCTTTAGTTACTATATTTACTCTTTTATCAGTAGTTTGTGCACTAAGCATTACACTAATTAAGAACTCATAATCCTTATTATAATTTAATTCACACTTAGGACATGGATTAATTTCTTTTAAGTACTCTAATATTATTTTATACTTCATCCAACCAATCTATTTCAGGTATATTTACCTCTTTTCCTTCCTTTTTCTTATTAATATCTTTTACCTTTTTATAACCTTTTTTATTCCAATCATATAGAATTCTATCAATATATTTAAGAGATGTAACACCATTTAAAACTGCTTCTTTTAAAGCTCCTTTTATTAAATCTTCACTAATTCCTCCATTAATCCATCCACTTATCGTTTCGCATTCAATCGAAGATAAAGTTCTACCAAATTCTTCTTCGATTAAATTATATATTTTACCATCATCCTTTTCTTCAGTTTCTTCGATAGCATCAATTAAAAGTTTTGAATAAATAGTATCAATATTTATTATTTCTTTCATATCCCCATCTATATTTTTAACTTCAATTTCAATTAATTTTTTATCACATAAAGAAGATATTACTTCCATTATCCCAACTACATCCAAATTCATTCTAGTGGCTAAATATGGAGCATCAAAAATATTGTTATCTAATTCATTAATTACTATTGATAAAAAAACTAATTCTTTAAAATCTAAATTAAGTTTTTTATAATTAATGAGTAAATAACCAGGAATTACTAAATTTTTATCTTTTAATAATTCTTTAATTTTATCTATTTTCATTTAATCCTCCATATAATTTTCTTTTACATATTTAATAATATCTTCCTTATTATTAGTAATTTCTGAATATAAAATCTTCTTTTCAATATCTTTTGTTATATCTTTTAAATAATCATTTGGTTTTTTATTTAAAGCATGAGCTATTTCATCACCTGTTATGTTTATTTCGTTTCTTTCCTTTATAGGAAGGCTTTCATATTTATTAATAATTTTTTTAGTATTAAGCTTTTTTAAATTACTAACAATAGTAAGAGCATAAAGTCCATATTTATATTCTACATATCTATCATTAATATCTAAATCCATTAACTCTTTTATCTTATTAATTAAATCTTTTTCTTTTTTAGTAAACTTATAATCTTCATCCGTTATAGTAGCCCATATTCCTATTAAGTCTTTATTTAAATAAGCATTATCAATACTTGTAAGATTAAGAGCCTCATCAAGTTTTAAACTTTTAAGTAACTTAATACCATATTTTTTATATTTAGAACAAAATATTTTATTTAATTCTTCTTTTTTTCTTTCAAAAGATATATTTTTTAATAAATCTTTGTTATTAAGTATTGCTTCTCTTAGTTCTTTTTCTATTTTAAACTTATAAGTGGTAGCAAAACGCACAGCTCTAAGTATTCTTAATGAGTCTTCTTTTACTTTTTTATCTGGATCAGATATTGACTTTATTATTCTTCTTTTTAAGTCTTTTATACCATCATAGTAATCTATAATATTTTGATCTTTATCCATACATATAGTATTAATAGTAAAATCTCTTCTTTTTAAATCTTCTTCCAAAGATGAAATATATACTATCTCTTCAGGCTTTCTATTATCTTTATATTTTATATCTTTTCTATAAGTTGTAATATCGAACTTATATTTATCAATATTAAACGATACATTTCCATAGTCATATATTTTAACGTCTAAATCTTTAAAAAGTTCTAATACCTCTTTTGGCTTAGCACTAGTTGTAATATCTATATCATATGTCTTAATTTTCAAAAGGTATTCTCTAACATAACCACCAACTACATATGCTTCATAACCATTTTCTTCGAGTTTATTTAAAACATTATAGATTTCTTTTTCCATATAAAGATTATCCTCCCTTTTTAATTATACCTAATTTATATTTTATAAACAAGAGTATTTTTCCAAAGAAAAAAGCCCTAAGGCTTTCTTATACTATTTATTTACTGCTTCTTTTAATTGAGAACCAGCTTTGAATGTTACAGCATTTCTAGCAGGAATTTTTACTGCTGCTCCAGTTTGAGGATTACGTCCAGTTCTAGCAGCTCTTTTTGAAATAGCAAATGTTCCAAAACCAACTAGTGGTACTTTATCTCCTTTAACTAATGCTCCAGTGATTGCTCCGATAGTAGCATCTACTGCTCTACCTGCATCTGCTTTTGTAAGCCCAGCTTTTTCAGCAACAGCTTCGATTAATTCTACTTTTTTCATTTAAATACCTCCTATTTTATTAAGCACTATATGCTTATAAATCTAATTTATCACTTATTATTATTAAAATCAAGGAAATTAGACAAAAATCTCTATTTTTGTTGTTTTTTTACTTTTTTTAGTAAAACCCATTTAGAACCATAAGAACAATAATTTTCTATATAATCATCTAAATATCTTATATCATTTAATTGTTTTTTCTTTTTATTATCACTATCATAAAATCCTTTAAGTCTAAGCTTACTATATGCTTCATCTATAAATATATAGTCATATGGATTAAAATATGATGTAACAAGTTCTTTTAAATCTTCGTAATTAATTAAATCATTATCTCCTTTTTCATATATATAAGTATTATCATTAAATATATATTCCATCAATAAATCACCTAATAAGAGTTTACCACAATTATATTATTTATTCCATAGGCATTTTTAAATATCCTAGTGATTTATCAAATCCTCCATAATATGTTGGTACTTTTCCTTTTACTATTTTATATGAAATTGGTATATCATTTTTAACTTTTATAATAGAAGAAGATATAGGTAATATTACTTTTTCAGTTACCTCAAGGTGAACACTTAATTCTATTAAAGTACTATTGATACCACAATTAGTTACTTTTGTTTTAATACTAGCTATATTTGATCCAACAGCTTTCATTCTTACTGGAACCTTAGGACCCTTGTCACTTAAAAGAGGATTATTAGTAACTGAAAATAACGGTATTTTAAAAGATGAATCTTTATAGCCTCTCTCCTGTTTTTTTATTTCATTATAAACATTATTAGAAATACTACTTAATACTTTGTTTATATAATAAGAGTTATAATCAATAGTTTCTATCTCACCTTTATTATTTCTAGTAATAGTATATATTTTTTTATTCTTCATCCTCTTTAACACTTTATTATTTACTGACTTATTTAAAGTACTATCTATTATCTCTAATGCTTCTCTTTTAGAATAATCTATATAATATTTATTAAGACTTTTACCTATTTTTGCAATAAATATAGAAACAATCATTAAAATAACTATAAATATAATAATAGCAGTCTTAATTTTTCTTTTTTTACTATTTTTAGGTTTATATCTTTTTAAGTACATTCTCATAGTAAAATATATGAATATTTTTTTAATTTACAAATAAATAATCATAAAATATACCATTATTATTATTTATTTGTTTTTGGCTTATTTTTTATTTTCACCAAAGTATCTTCAGGAACTTCATTATAATCATAAACAAACATTTCCCTAGCAATTTGTCCTAGAAGAAACATTCTATTACTTATATACCTATAATCTTTTCCCTCTTCTTTCGACTTTTTTGAATATACTTTAGCTATCTTTAACATTGCTATTCGATATTTTAAAATTTCATCTGACATATAATTTACTAATCTATACTTAGTATTACAACTACCAGTATTTGCCCTTATATAATTTACTAATTCCTTATTAGTTTTAGTATAAAAACCTTTATTTAATGTTCCTATCAATTTTCCCCTTGCTTCTCTATTCTTATATTGATCAAAAAAACTCATTGATTTTGTTGTCTCATCTTTTTCTAATAATTCAAGTTTCTCTCTAGAATAATCTTCACTATCCAAAATTTCAATAATACCAGAAATACAATTCATAGTTTTATATTCAAATAATTCATCAGCTAAACTTGTATTAGACTTATTCTTATTTTCTCGCTGGTTTTTTTCTATTACTTCTCTTAAAATATTCATTCTTTTTAATAATTCATAATCCATACCAATTACCTCACTAAAAATATAATTAAATACCAAAATAACAAAAGCTATTTTCTAACCTTACACATCGCCTTCAAATCATCTAATTCTTGTTTATCGCTTTTTTCTTTAAGTTTCAAGTTGTTTTCTATATCTAAAATATCTCTATAAGCCAAAAGCTGTTCTTCCCATGTACCAGGAATATAATCATATATATTATCATTATCAGCTTTAAATACAAGTTTATCATTTTTGTATACTTCATAACTAATATTTATATTTTCATCATTACAACTAGTTAAACCTATATCACTAATCTTTATTTTTATATTTCCATCATAAACATTTAGATTATCAATACTACCTATCTTTTTAATAGCATTCAAAAGTTCACTCCCATAAACTAATTGTTCTTCTTCTTGTAATTTTTTTTCTAACAATAATGGCATTTTGTTATATATATCATTTAATATATCTTCCCAATTTCCTCTATTATAATTTAATTTAGAAAGTACTAATTCATCATTATAAAAAATATGTAAAAAATTATACTTATTAAAAACAGGATTATAAATTCTACGAGAACCATCAGGACATACTATTTTTAATCCATACCCTTCATAAAATTTATCCTTAAAATAAACCCCTTTTTTTATGATTGAATCGTCAAAAACTATTCTTTCTTCACCTAAAGTATCCAAAATCATAAGTGCTAAAATAATATTACTATTATATTTCATATCTTCTATATTAAAAATATCACCATTAAACATATAATCACCACTTTCACTTCTTGTTATTATAATAACGTTTATAAGAAAGTCAAGTATTAAATAATTACCTTTAAATGTGATAAAACTTCATCTTTAAAATTTTCATCATTAATAATTACTATCACCATTATTTTGTCATAAGAATCTTTTTTTGAAGCAAAATAATAATGTGTTTTAATTATTTCTAAATCATCTCTTAGTTTAGTTCTAGTACTAGTTACTATATTGCTTTTTAAAACAGGCAATTTACTAACCTTAGTCATATTATAACCTTTATAATCTTTACTAGTTTTAATTATTGCTTTTTTATCTATAACTAAATAACTTACATTAAATCTTTTTACTAAGTAATCTATTTTATTTATTAATTTTTCTAATTCTTCATTTTGATCTTTCTTTTTTAGTATTATTTCTTCATCTTGAACTAAAAGTTGCAATCTATCAAACTTTTTAATATTTAAATTGTTTCTTATTTTCTTTGGAATAAGTACTCTACCAGCTTCATCAATCTTTATTTCTACATTTATCATAACTTCCTCCTTAATAATCTGTAAATTAATTATAACACATCGTCGCATTTCAGGGAATAAATTATTATTTTTTAATTTTAATGAGAAAATTATATTGGGTGGTTTATTATGTTTCTAAAAAGAATCAAGGATATACGTGAAGAATACTGCCTAACTGGACTTGAACTTGCAAAGATTCTTAATGTTTCTAAATCAAACTATTCTAGATGGGAAACAGATGAAAATTTAATTCCGCTTAAACATTTGAATAATTTATGTAATCATTTTAATGTAAGCATGGATTATATAACAGGTATTAGTAATAAAAGGAATTACAATAACATAAATACAAGACTGAATAAAAAATTAATTGGTAAACGACTTAGGCAATTTAGAAATGATAAAGGGTTAACTCAGGAAAAGTTGGCTAACATTCTAAACACTAGTCATTCTACTATTAGTTCATATGAAAATGGAAAAACTATGATACTTACTGCTTTTGCTTTTGAAATATGTACTAAATACAATATTTCATTAGATTATTTAATGGGTAGAATTGATAAAAATCCGAAAAGATGAAAAAATTCAATTTTTTTCATTTTTTTTAATTTTAGTATTGATTTATATAATAATTATGTGTTATATTAAATAAGTAATTGACGGACCCTTAACTCAATTGGTTAGAGTTCCCGGCTCATAACCGGGCGGTTGTAGGTTCGAGTCCTACAGGGTCCACCACTTTTTTTATGCGGGTGTGGCGGAATTGGTAGACGCACTAGACTTAGGATCTAGCGGAGTAATCCATGGGGGTTCAAGTCCCTT
>CAJONL010000134.1 GCA_905235875.1 uncultured Bacilli bacterium | reverse complement strand
TATTTAGGTAAACAAAATGAAGTAATAGATCTTCCTTCTTCTGCAAAAAATATATATTATAGTAAATTAACTGAAGGATGTTTTGAGTTTGCAACTATAGTTAAGAATAATTTATATTATGCTAGTGCTTGTGTTTCAGATAAAAATAATAATAGTTTTAAAAAAATAAGTAATAGTACTAAATCTATTTATGTATTAACTACTTTGTTAAATAAAGATTATATAAATACTAATCCTAATACTAATTTTATTATTGATACCAAGGATAATTTAAAATATATAAGTTATCATAATAATACATATGGTCTTTTTAATAATATTGAAGAAAAAAGGCCATATTTAGATTATATTTGTGCTAATAATACTATGAGCATATGTAACACTTTAAAAGTATATATTACTTTTCAAAATGAATTAGTATTTAATAATAATTTAATAAAAGACGAAAATGATAAAGTTTTAAAAATAGTTGATTTATTTAGCACTTTTAGTACTAGTGATACTAAGAGTATGGATATAGAGAGTATTACTTATGAAAAGTTAAACAAAAATAAGTATAAATTTGATATATATCTTTTAGATAAGAATAATTATTTGTATTTATTAAGTATTGATAATAAATCGTTTAAATATTTACCGGTTATAAAAAAAGTAAATAATAAAAAAATAAAAATAATTGACTATGGTAAGGATAAAGATGGTAGTATAAATAAAGTAACAATAACTGATATTGATGGTAAAGTAACAAATATATTTAAAACTAAGTATAATACTATTAATTTATCTACTATAAGTGAAAGAAAGTCTTTAACTGAAAACTTAACAAAATAAAGTAAAGTTAAAGGCTTTTTTTTTAATTTTGTTGTATCTTAACTTTTATAATGATATAATGATAAAGTAATATACTAGCGAGGTTTGAATTATGAAAGATGGTTTAACTAATAGACAATTTGTTGTAGTTGCCCTTGTAATAATGCTTTGTGGTATTGCAATTTTTAGTAGAGATTACGTTCTTACTAAAAAAGCTCATGCTATTGAAAACATTAGTCTAGTTTTTGATGAAGGAACTGGCCCTGATGTGGTAGAGGATACAACAGACAATAGTACCATAGATGATAATATAAGTAATAGTGGGTTAGATGAAAGTATATCATCAAACAATTCACAGATTAATAATAATAGTAGTGATAATATAGCCTCTAGTATCAATGACGAACAAACAACTAATGATACTTCTGGTAGAGTTACAAAAAAAAATAGTACTAAATTAACTAAGTATAAAGGTAGAATTAAGATTCCTACAATTGGTTTAAATAAAGGTTTTGTTCAGGCTGGCTCTGGACAAAAGGGATTAAAATGTGTTGATCAAAATGTATGTTCTTATTCTGGTAGCGATAACTATCCTGATTTAAATGGTACTCACTTAATCCTTGGAGCTCATAATGGTTCTGGATGGAATGCATTTTTTACAAGAATAGAACAACTTGAAGTAGGCTCGAAAGCTTATATAGAATATAAAGGTAAAAGATATAGATATGTTATGGTAGAATCATATAAAGATGCAAAAGGTGATTATGCCATTAGTTTTAGAAATAATGGGGCAGATAAACAGCTATCACTTTTTACTTGTGCTAGGCCTAATTATAATAGATATTACTATGTTATATCATTTAAGCTTGAAGGAGAAGAAAAGATTTAGATAATTAAAAGGAGGTAGAAAGTCATGGAAAATATTTCGTTTTTAGAACGTATCAGTAAAATTTTTGGATTAGTGACTTCATCTGGCTTTTTTATCTCTTTGTTTTTAATAGTTGCTTTAACTATAGGTTTTACTATATTTAATAGCAAGGTTAAAACAAAAATACCAAAAGTAGCTGGTGGAATAGGTTATTTATTAATAATTGTATTTATTATTTTTAAATATGCTATAGCATTTTATAATTTACAAGATTCATTTACTGACAAATTATTTTCATCATTTTATTTTCCTAATTTAATAACATATGTATCTATACTATTAGTAAGTATCTTTGTAATAATTATGGATTTTGTTAGTAAAAATAAAACTTTAGTATTTAAAATAATAGGGGTTACTTCATTTGGTATTATTTTACTTCTTCTAGCATTAATATTAGATACTGTTATAAAAAAAGAAATAGATGTATATAGTGCTAAGTCTATATATGAAAGCAATGATTTAATGATTTTAATTCAAGCAACTACTGCAGTATTCTTTATTTGGATGGTGATAGAACTTATTGATTATTATTCACGTAAAATTGCTAAGAAACTTGAAAACAAAGATAGTAAATCAGTAACTAATGTTTCTAGTAATTTGGGTACAAATAATACTAGAATTAGTAATGTTAATAATGGTGTATCAAAAGTTAATTACAGTAATGTAAACTCACATCAAATTTATAATAGCAATAATAATTATAATAATGGAATAAACTCTAATTATAATTCTTATACTAATTATGGTCAAAATGTTATAAATAATGGCCAGAATTATACTAATATTGTAAATTCTAATCAAAGTAGTTTTAATAATATTTCTAATAATGCTAATAATAATCAAAATAATGTTAACAATTCTTCTCAATATAAAAAGGTTAACTATTTAGAGAATGATTAAATTTGCAAATAAATGAATCAAGTGATAATATATAAGATATAAAATAGGTGATATAAGTGAAGGGTCTTTCTAATTTACAATTTGTTACCATATGTATTGTTATTATGGTTTGTGGTATAGCAGTTCTAGCCCATGATTATATAGAGGATGGAAAAGATATGGCTTATGATAGTATTGCTCTTTTATATCAAAGGTCAGAACAAGAGAAGAATGAAAAAGAAAATAAAGAAAAAAATTCAAAACTTGATGAAGAACAAGAAAATATCGATAATAATTCTGATAGTGAAGAAGATGATGGAAGTAATACACCTTCAAATGATAGTGTTTCGGGTAATTATGAGGCGTCTGGTGATACTTCGCGAAATGTGTCAAAAACTAAAAAGAAATATAGTTATGTAGGATGGATAAAGATTCCTAAAATGGGACTTTATAAAGGATTTTTAGCAAATAAAAAGAATAATGTATTTTGTGTTGACCACGATATATGTGCATATTCTTGGGTAGGTAACAGTCCTAAAATGGCTAATAGTAAACTTGTTATTGGAGCGCATAATGGTTCTAGAAATAATGCTTATTTTAGAGGACTTGAGGTATTAAAGAAAAAAGATAATGTTTTTATAGAATATAAAGGTGTAAGTTACAAGTATGAAGTAATTAAAAGATATAGAAGACCTAAAAGTAATCATGCAATTACTGTTTATAGCACGC
>CAJONL010000133.1 GCA_905235875.1 uncultured Bacilli bacterium | reverse complement strand
TTTGATATAATGTTTCCATTATAGTTCCTCCTTTTTTGATCTTAACTGTCCACAAGCTGCATTAATATTTTTACCAAATTCACGTCTTACTGTAACGTTTATATTCTCTTTTTTAATTATATCATAAAATCTCATTATGTCACTATTTTTAGGTTTTTTAAATAGCCCTGTACCTCCATCATTATATGGTATTAAATTAATATAACAATTAAGTCCTTTTACAAGCTTACATAACTGTTTAGCATCACTATCTTTATTATTAATACCATCTAATAATATATATTCAAAAGTTACTCTTCTACCCTTCTCTTTTAAATAATATTTTATGCTTTTCATAAGTTCATCTAATTTATAGACTTTATTTATCGGCATTAAACTACTTCGAAGCTCATCATTTGGAGCATGCAAACTTATCGCTAAATTAACACTATAGGGAAGATTAGAAAAAGATAATATTTTAGGAACTAATCCACAGGTTGAAACAGTAATATGACGACTACCTATTTCAAGTCCTTTTGGATTATTAGCATTTTCTATAAACTTAACTAAGTTTTCAAAATTATCAAATGGTTCTCCAATACCCATCACTACTATATGAGAAATTCTCTCATTAATATTTTTTTCTACCTCTATTATTTGCTGTATCATTTCACCAGCACTTAAATTACGCACTTTTTTCCTTTGACCACTTACACAAAATTTACAACCCATATTACAACCAACTTGTGAAGAGATACATAGGCTTAATCCATAGTCATGCCTCATTAAAACTGTTTCAATATGTTCTCCATCACGAAGACGGAATAAATACTTTGCTGTATCATTATTCTCTTGCAATTCTACAACTACTGGCTTATAAAAAATAAATTCTTTCTCAAGTTTATTAATAATACTATTACTTAAATTAGTCATTTCAGAAAAACTATTTACTTTTTCCTTATAAAGCCACAAAAAAACTTGAGAAGCTCTATATTTTTTCTCACCTATTGATAAAAAATAATTTTCAAGTTCAATTAAAGTTAAGTCATAAATATTCATATAAATCACATATATATTATAAATCAAAGTAACTTTTTATTCAATATATATTAGTTTTTTAACACTATAGTTATTTTTTTAATATATGCTAAATTTTATTAATTTTAATAAATAAAGTATTTCTTCATTTAAAACAAAAAAAATAAAAAGAATAAATCTTTTTATTAGTACTTATAATACAATATTTTTAATATCAGTGTTTTATTTTTATAAAAGTACCTATTTGTATTTTTTTATATTACCTTTATAATGGATAGTGGAATGTTTAACTGCTCCTTTCTTTTAAAAATTCAATTAATCATGTTAACTTTCATAGACATTTTCTTTTTATTATAAAACTAAATTTTTCATTTATATTTCGTTTATTATTTATTCATTACTAGTAATCACATAGTTAAACATTCCACTTCTTATATAAAATATTTATTATGTTTTAATTCATGACCAATTGTAGTGCTTTCTCCATGACCTGGGTATAGTTTAATATCTCTGTCATAACTTTTTAATTTATTAATTGATTGTATCATATCAGGAAACGAACCTCCTGGAAGATCAGTTCTTCCTATTCCATCTTTAAAAACAAAATCACCACATAGCATAAAATCATAATCACTAAAAAAATAAGTTATCTCGGTATTTGAATGTCCTGGAGTATAAATAACATCAAAACTAAAGTTCTCTATCTCAAAAGTACCTTCTTCAAGATTCTTATAATCATATATCGGAACCTTATAGAAACTACTCAAGTTATCACTGCTTCCTGTATGGTCAAAATGATTATGAGTAAGAAGTATAGCTACAGGCTGTACTTTTAATTTATCTATTTTTTTTATTATGTTATTTTCTTCAGCACCTGGATCAACAATTAAGCATCTCCCATTTTCATATAAAATGTAACAGTTAGTCTCTAAAGGGCCAACTACTAAATTAATCATTTTCATTTTTTAATCCTCTTTTATATGCCTCGATAAGCCATGATGGATCTTTACACCCCATAAATGGAATTACAGCATTTTTAAACTTATATAATTTATCTATTTCTTCTTCACTTATGTGTTCAGCACCTTTTACTCTATCTATAATTAAATCAGATGTAACTCCAGGAAAATCATCAAACTTTTCACGCGCTGGTTCTATATCTGTTACAAAAACTTTATCTGCTTCTTTCAATACATCAGCAAATTCTTTATAAAAAGCCTTAGTTCTAGAAATTGTATATGGTATTAAAACTGCAACTAAAGTCTTATCAGGATACTTTTGTCTAGCAGTTTTTAAAACTGTTGCAACCTCATTAGGATGATGAGCATAATCATCTACTAATACATTATCACCTACTTTAGTTTCACTAAATCTTCTTTTAGCACCTTCAAAAGAATTTGTATATTTTATAATCTCCTCTTTATCTATCCCTTTAAGATAACATAAAGTAATACAAGCAAGAGCATTTTCAATCATATGCTTTCCGAATATATTTAGATTAAACTCACCATAAAATTTATCATCGATATATACATCAAAAAGGCTTCCATCACTTCTTAGTTCCTTTATAACCCCTTTAACATAGTTTCCATCTTCAAGTCCATAATAAATAATCTTATCACTTTTAAGTTTTCTTACATTTGAATTATCACCACAGGCAATTACTTTTTCTTTAGTTTTATCTACAAATTGTTGAAAAACTTCGATTATTTCATCTATATTTTTATAGCAATCTACATGATCTAAAAATATATTAGTAATTATTGTATATGTTGGTGTATAATTCAAAAAATGTCTTTCAAATTCACAAGATTCTACTACAAAATTATTAGAATTCTTATCAATATACCCAGTTCCATCTCCGATTAAATAATTAGTACCTATAGTATTTTTTAAAATATTAGATAAAAGTGCAGTAGTAGTAGTTTTGCCATGTGTTCCTGAAATACAAATTGAATCAAACTTACGAGTAAGCTTACCTATCATTTCAAAATAACCATACATAGTGCAACCTAACTCTTTTGCTTTTTTATATGCATAATGATCCTCATGAATTGCTGCAGTATACACAAAAATATGATTTTTTGTTAACTTATCAGCATTTTTGTATACCCTAATACCTCTTTTTTCAAGTTCATTCATAGTAAAAGAATAAACTTTACTATCGTCACATCCTTCTACTTCATATCCAGAATCAGATAACATAGAGGCAAGAGCCGACATTCCTGATCCAAGAATTCCTGCAAAAAAGTATTTCATAATTCTCACTTCCTGTATCTTATTATAGCACTTATAAAAATATATGTAAATTTGTAAAGTTTAAGTACTATGTAATTCATCTTTTAAAATTTTTTTTATTATTAACAAAACCAATAATATCAGAATCCTTTTTTAAAGTATCACTTGCATATTTTAATGCATAAGCACTTTTCTTTACTGCTTCTAAAACTATTTTTTTATCTCCTCTTAATTTTTCACCCGCATATTCTAAAACAAAAGGACTATTTTTTACAGCCTCTAAAACTATTTTTCTATCATCTCTAAACTTTTTACTAAAATAAGATAGTGCATCACCATTTTCACGTACTACTTTTAATAAAAAATCTTTGTTTTCTCTTAGTGAAGAACCTGAAAATCTGATTGCATAAGCAAATTGCTTTACAGCTTCTAAAACTATTTTTTCATCATTTTTTATCTCATCAGTTGCATATTCTAAAACTAAACCATTTCTTTTTACAGCTTCCATTGCAAACTTTTTATCAGTTATTTTATAAACTGTTCTAAGCTCTGCTATTCTTTTATCATCTTGCCACCCAAAACTCTCAATTTTACTATCAAGTTCATATAAAAATCTAAGATCACTATTATCTAATATTTCACCATTTTTATTCTTATTATAAATTATAGTTAACTTACCCATATCAGTTATTTTCTTCTTAAAAGTATCTTTATCAGAAAATGATTCAATTTTTTTAGAAACAACATCTAAAAGATCTGGTTCAATATTTTGTCCTTCATCAAAAATTCCTCTTATTTCTGCTATAAAGCCATTTTCTGTTCTAATGCATATTCTAGGTATAGAATAATTATTATCCTTATCAAGTGTATAATAAATATACATTTTCCCATCATCTAAATAGCTTTTACAAACTACCTCACTAGTAATACACCACTCAGTGTTTTTTCCTTCTAATGATTCGGTAACTTTTTTAGCATCACCCTTTTTAAATTCTTTCCAAAAACCTAAATTACTATTTTTTAATTTTTTATTTTTTTCTTTTAACTTTTCACTTTTTTTCCATAAGTTATAAGCATATAGTTTTCCAAAATTACCAGTAGAAACTAATTCATCCAACTCAGTATCATTTATCTTTTTATTTCCAACATAATTAATTACTAAATCTATCGTCTTAGCTAAGCATTCAGAATCCAACTTAGGAAAATTAGTTATGGTACTTTTACTTCTAACATTAAATTTATTATTTTTCTTATCATAATTTCCAAGTTTTAGCATTCCTTGAAAAGCCCAGTATCTAACCCACATAGGGTAATTCTTATTTTCATAGAGTAAATACTTAAGCCACTTTTTTAATGTTTGTTCTTGATTTTCTCTTAAAGTTAAATATTTATTATGTTTTTCTACATCATTTAATTCTACTTTTTGATATTTGAGTTGTACTCTTTCTTGTTTTAACCTTTCAAAATATGAATTAGGAATTTCTTCTTCTTTTAATACATATTTATCATAATACCTTTGAAGTAAGTAATTTTCTAAATTTTTATGATTTCCATCAAATATTATTTCCTGTCTTTCAAGTCTTAATAAATATTTATGAATTTGTTCAAACTTATTATCACTATTTTTACCACTTCTTTTTTCTGCATACAAAACTTTATCATTTTTATATAATTCTCTATATAGCTTCAGTAAAAACTTTTCACCTTCATAGTTCATAATCATTCCTCCGTACATCAAAAACTATATTTACTTAACAAATGTAAATATTTCTACAATATCTTTGATATTAAGTCCTGAAAAAAGAATTAATAAAAAAGCCAAAATAATAAAAGGGCCAAATGGTATAATTTTTTCTTTTGTTTTTATTGAAACATATACTGCTGGGATAAGTGCAAAAAAAGAAGCAATAGTAAGTGCAAAAAATGATAAAAGTGGCAGAAAACTAGTACCTAATACTCCAAGTAGCTTTACGTCACCTCCACCCAAAGACTCTTTCTTTAAAAGATAGTTACCTATAAGCATTATAGAATAAATAAAAACAAACATTATAAGTCCATAACTTAAATATTTTAAACTAGAAATAAATCCTTTATCTAAGTAATTATAAACAAAAATTAAAATTAGAGTTATTAATAAAATGCTATCTGGTATTAGATAATATTTAAAATCAGTAACTATTACTATAATTAATAGAGAAGATAATATTAGCGCTAGAATTAATTTTAGAGAAAAAGCAAAAACTATAAAACTAATTGAAAACAAAATTCCAGTTAAAAGTTCAAGTAAAGGATAAAAAGGACTAATAGTTTTCATACAATATCTACATTTTCCTTTTAAAAATATATAAGATAGTACAGGAAAAAGATCATAAAACTTAAGTTTATGACTACAATTATCACAATGACTACTTGGGAAACAAATGTTTTCATTTTCACCTATTCTTATTCCAAGATTTACATAAAACGATCCTAAAATAAGACCTAATAAAAAGAATAAAAAGATATACATACTACCACCTTTATAAAGCAGAACCATAGAAACTAAACATAGGTATTATTACTGATATTACAACAATACCAACAATTACCGCTATAAAAACAATTAAAATTGGTTCTATAAAAGAATTAAATCTTTTTAAAAGACCTGCTTCTAAATCTTCATAATACTCCCCTACATATTTCATCATCATATCAAGTTTCCCTGTATTTTCACCAGTTACAAGCATTTCATAAGCTGCTACTGGAAATACCCACTTATTTTCAAATGAAGAACTAATATTTTCTCCTTTAGATAAAGAATTAAGACTATCCTTTATAATATCTTTAAATACTTCATTATTTGATACACCTTCTAAAACTTTAATTGAGTCTGTTATAAATACTTTATGACTTAAAAGCGAAGAAAAAGTTTTTGTAAACATTACTATTTCATTATAAATAATAATTTTACCAATAAAAGGTAATTTCATTATAAAAATTTGCAATCCTTTTCTAACACTTCTTACATATTTATATAAAACACATATTAATAAAACTAATAAAATAATAAAAAATATAATACCCCATAAATGATTTGATAAAAATGAACTTACACCAAGAATTACTTTAGTAAACGTAGGAATAGTTGCATCTTCTTTCTCGAATAATGTAACAAACTGAGGAAGTACATAAGTTAAAATAAAAATAAGAACCAAAATAGCAAAGCTAAATAAAACTAAAGGATAAGTCATACTATTTATAAATGCTTTTTTATTTTTATCTTTTTTATCATAATACTTTTGCATATCTTCTAAAACTTCATTTAAATCCCCTGTAAGTTCTGCTGTTTTTATCATATTAACTAGGAATATAGGAAATACACCATTTTGAGCCCTAAGAGCATTAGACAAATTTTCTCCTTTAGAAAGTTCAAAAATAATATTAGAATATATCCTTTTTTCTTTACTTTTTACAGATTGTTTTTCCAAAATCTTTACAGCATCAATTAAAGGAATTCCAGCCTTTAAATATGTTGAAAGTTGAGTAAGCATAAATGATATTTCAGAATCTTTAAGTTTAGGCTTTTTTACTTTTATTTCTTTAAACTTACCTTGCTTTTCAATTTCTATTATTTTAAGTCCTTCGTTTTTTAAATAAGATTTTACACTTTCTTCATCTAGAGCATCAATATAACCATAAAATTTCTTTCCTTGTTTATTTATTACTCTATACTTATATGTATCCTTTTTTCCATCATCAAAATCGGCACTCGTAATTAAATCATTTTTCATAAATGAACCCTCTTCCTATTATATTTATATTTTAACTTAAGTTTTTTTTATAGTCAACAAAACCTTGAGAACTTTAAAAGTAATTAACATATACTATTTTAGGGAGGCTTTATATGAATAATAACTATTATGGCTTTAATCCTAACTTAATGAGAAATGCATCTCTTACCAATATGGCAAACATGGCACCAAGAACTGGCCTTTTGAGCTCTCTTTTTGGAACAAGAGGAGCCGCTACTGCAGTAGGAAGTGCAAGTAAAGTTACCTTTTCAGGAATTCTTAATGGTGCCTCAAAAACACTTGGGGTAATTAATCAAGCAATACCTGTTTTTTATCAAGTTAAACCCATATTTAATAATGCTAAAACAATATTTAAAGTTGCTAAAGAGATAAAATCAAATGATAATACTGAAAATATAGTTAGAGTTAAAGAAAATTATGAAAATGCAGAAAAAAATAAAGAAAGTTTTGGTCCAACTTTCTTTGACTAGAAATCACTATTAGTGATTTTTTTCTGCTAAACTATCTAATTTATTTGTTGTTTTCTTAGCTAAATAATTAATTAATAAAGCTAATATCCAAAGAATAAATATCCAGGTACTTGTTTGAATAAGTACTTGAAGTGTTTCATATTTAAAAATAGTAAGAGGATCATATATAGTTATTTCATTTTTAAACACTTCACGCAATATTAAGATTAAATTAACTCCAAGAAGTCCAAAACACGTGTAATTAATTAGTTTTATAATAGAACTTTTCTCTTTTTTCACCATTGCGAAGAAAAATAAATAAATACTAATTAAAAGCATAAATATATAAGTAACAACATTAGGAAAATATATTGCAGTAAAAGTTTTAGATTTTAAAGTTTGTTCTAAAAATTTAACCGACATTGAATACTTAACACCCATAAGTATTGCTACAGCAATCCAACTAAGAATAGCAATATACTTGAAAGCTTCACTTTTTATTTTTTTGTTAAAAATAATTATAAGTAAAGTAAAAACTATTAATCCAAGAAGAAAAATACTAAATGGATACTTATAAATAACATTTATTACTTTTCCAATACATTCAAAAAGTGTATATTTTGGTGGTGCCATAAATTTTCCTCCTTATCATCCTTTTATCTTACATATCTTCTTCACTTACTAGTTTTAATCTAAAAACTAAATAATTCTTAGCATAATGTTGTTCTTTAGCACATGTAAATAAATAAAGTTCTTTACCTGGCGT
>CAJONL010000132.1 GCA_905235875.1 uncultured Bacilli bacterium | reverse complement strand
TGATGAAGTTATGGAAACTTATAATAAGGGTGATAATTACTTTAACTTAAAGAAAAATAATACTCAATTCTTTATTTGGACCAACTATGATATAGATGAAAAAGATAATGTTAAAATTAGTGCTAATTACATGGGAAGTTTAATCTTAGATATAGCAGGTCTAAATAAAACAGGATATAATAGCTATACAAATAAAGTAAGAGAAAGTATTCCTGTTCTTACAAAGAAAGGTTATATAGGAAAAGATAATAACTTTTATAAACTTGATGATAAAAAAAGCCCATACTATAAAATTATTAATAACTATAATATAGTACAGTATAATAATTTATTTGATACAAAAAATAGATTAAATTCTTACTTTTATTTAAAAAAATAATAAAATGAAAAAGAAATAGATAAAGTGTTATATTCTATTTCTTTTTTTACGTATATATTAAAATGAAAGGTGATAATTGTGAAAAAAATAAATTTAAATTTCATTGGAACCGGTTTTAATAGCTTAAATGAAGCATATGTTGAAATATATACAAGCAGTAAAACTTTAGTGTATAAGGGAATAACAAAAAATGGGAAAATTATTTTATGCCTAAATGTAAATAATGTATATAGAATAAAAGCAAGATTTTTAGATAATTACTTAGATACTGTATTATATGTAAATAACTATAAAAGTGATTATTATTTAATATTTAGTAATTTTTTAGCTAATAAACAAGATAATAATCAAAATAAAGTCACTTTTCTTTTAACTGATTCTTATTATAATAATCTAATAATAGAGAAGGGGGAATTAATTTTATGGAAAAAATAATTAATATTACAAATGGTGAAGGTTCAGAACAGTTAATAAACGGTTCATATACTGTTGCAGCAAATGTTCCAGGATATGAAAATACAAGTATAGATCCATCAACTTTAGATGTGGTAGCAGGAACTAATACTTATAATTTAACCATAGCAGCAACAGGTACTTTAACACTTCATGTAACAGAAGATGGAACTGAAAAAGGTACTCCAATAGTAGGAGCAACATTTATAAGAACTGATAGTGATGGAAATGAGTATGGTACTCCTATAACAAGTGATACATCAGGTAATGCAGTATTTAACAATGTACCATTTGCAGAAAAAAATGCACCGACTATTTATTTCAAACAAACAGCATCAGATGGTGATCATGAATTTAATAATACGGTCCAAAATACTACACTTACACAAAATACAGGTACAGTTGAAATAACCAATGAACCAGGAGCTTTGAGAACAATAAATTTAACTGATTTAAATTATGCAAATTTACCAATAGCAAGTGGACAATTAACATTAACAAATTAATACATATTTGAAAAGCAAGAGTGTTAACAATTGATAATACATTCTTGTTTTTTATAATATAAACGCTAAATAATTAGATCTAAAACGTAAGTATATTTTTTAATATAAACAAGTACGTAGAATTATATTTGTGTAAAAATAGAATTTGTCAACAAAGATAATAAAAATTAAAGAAAATATTGTCATTTTATGTTGTTTAGTGGTATCCTATATATAATAGGATATGATATGGATTTAAAGTAGGGTACATACATGTCTTAATATCTAGTTTGTTTTTAAAGAAAGGATTTTTATACTATGAAAAAGAGAATAATGAATATACTTAAATTATTTTTAATATTCGTTTTATCTTTTATTTTAATTGTTAATGTTTATATTATGGTACAAACAAAATCAAATCCTAATGCAGTACCGAGTGTATTTGGATTTAAACCATTTATTGTTTTATCTGGTTCAATGAAACCTCAGTTTGATGTTGGAGATTTGATTATTATAGAAAAAACTAATATTGGTTCCCTAAAAAAGGGTGATGTAATTGCATTTAGAGATAAAGAAAATTATGTTACAACCCACAGAATTATTGGAATAGTGGACAAGAATAATAAAACTTGTTTTGAAACAAAAGGTGATAACAATAATACAAAAGATGAACTTATTGTTTGTGAAAATAATATAGAAGGTAAATATCATTCAAAAATCTCAAAAGCAGGTAATTTAGTTCTGTTTATTCAAAAACCTATGGGATTTGTTGTGATGATGCTTACAATTTTAGTTATTGGATTAATAGTATGTTTACTTGAAAATAAGAAAATAAATAGAGAATTTGCAATTAAAAATGAAGAAGAAAAAAGAGAATTTGAAGAGTTTAAAAAGCAAAGAATAAAAAAATAACAAAACTATGTTGTAATATTTCTCTAGAGAAGTTTTACATATATTATTTTGCAGAAAGGTGGTGAAAAATATGAAGAATAAAAAGTCATTATTAGTATTAGTTTTACTATTATTAGTTGGAGTTACAAGTGGTTATGTTGCTAGCACTTTTGCCAAATATACTAGTAAAGTTGAAAATAATAATGGTACAGCAACTGTAGCTAAATGGGCATTTACAACGGATAATGCTGTTCAAAGCTTTACAGTTAATTTAGATAACACTCCTGATGCATCAACTTTAGTAGCAGGTAAAATAGCACCAGGAACAAGTGGATCATTTAATATAGCATTAAGTAATGCAACGACAGAAACAGGTGTTGATTGGACTATTAGCTTAAAAAGCGTTTCTGATAAGCCAACAAACTTAAAATTCTATAAAGATGCAGCACATACTACAGAAATCACCCCAGGAACAGGAACAGTAACTGGACAACTTGCCGCTAAAGATTCAACTGGTATTTCAGTTCCAATTTATTGGGCATGGGAATATGAAACAGATGCAATTGCTACAAATGACCCAATCGATACAAGCGATGGTGAAGCTGCAAAAACTTTAACAATTGGTGTTGATATAACTGGTGTTCAAACAAAACCTAGTGCAACAGCAATCACATCACACGTTAATTAATATATAAACGGAAGTTTCTATTTAACTTCCATAAGGAAAATAAGATCATTATTTTATTTTCTTTATGTAGGTTAAATAGTGTAAGAAAGGATTTCAATGATATATGGAATATAATAATCAAAAAAGCAAACTATTTTGGATTATTCCTACAGTATTACTTATCATTATTTTAATACTGTTATCGTTTTATATCAATTTTGGAAAAGCAGAGGAACCAAATTATATTCCAACTGGTAATGTTGATGTTTTTGATATTGATATAAGTTGTAATTGTGATAAAAATGATAGTGTTAAAGCTAAAACTAATATTAAAAATACTAGTAGTAATATAACAAAAAATTGTGTAACTACTGATAGATATGGAAATAAAATAAGTATTCCTAAGTATTCTAGTAGTACAAAAGAAAATAATAATTCTAACGAAAATAATACTCCAGATAAAAAAGATGATTCAGATGGTAAAGTATATGTTGATGACATAGATGGAAATTATATATATCATAAAAACTTAAGAATATTTAATAATTCAGCATTTAAATATAAAAATAAAATAGCTCCAGGAACATCTAACGTTTATAATTTTACAGTTCATAATAGTTCAAAAATGAATTTAAAGTATTATATTAAAATGGAAGAAAAGACTAGTTATAAAATAAACCTAAAATACAGACTTAAAAGAAATAATAGTTATATAATTGGAAATAAAAATTCTTGGGTAAATGCAAATCAGTTAATAACTGAATTTAATAAGATTAATTCTAAAAACTCTGATAAATACTCACTAGATTGGAAATGGGAATATGATGATGGAAAAGATAAGCAAGATACAAATGTTGGTGAAAATATGGATGACGCTTATAAATTAAGTATTTCAATATATTTTGAACAAGTAGAGTAAAAATGAAAAAAGTAATTTCAATAGTAATAACAATTTTGACATTAGTATTATTACTTTTATCAATTTTTTCATATTATCATACTTCTATATTTGGATTTAGAATATATAAAGTTATGACTGGTAGCATGGAACCTAATATTCATATTTCAGATACTATTTTGATAAAAAAAAGTAATAATTATAAAAAAAATGACATAGTTACATATAAAGATAGTAATGATGAATATGTTACACATAGAATAATATCAGTAAATAATGATAGTGTTATAACAAAAGGAGATGCTAATAATACGGAGGATAGCCCAATTAAAGAAAAAGACATAATTGGAAAAGTGATATTTAAAGTATCCATGTTTGGTTTTATAGTATATTTATTAAATAAACCAATAATTTGGATATTAGTATTTATAATAGGGATTTTAATAATATTTGTTATTCCTGATGGAGAAGGGAATGAAAATTGTGGAAGAGAAAAAAAGAAAAAAGATAAAAAAGAAAATAATTAAATTTACATTAATATATATAACTTGCTTTTTGGTTTTTTTTGCAACTGTTACTTTCGCTAAATATTTAAATGTAGTAGGTGCAAATGGAACTAAAGATATTGCTAAATGGGAAGTGTTATATGATTCAAGTGAAAATGATTCAAATAAACTAAACTTAGTATCTGGGAATGAAAC
>CAJONL010000131.1 GCA_905235875.1 uncultured Bacilli bacterium | reverse complement strand
ATTATTGGCTAGTCCTGGTAGTTTTCTATATTTTTTTCTAGATAAACTTTTCTCTATAACTTTACTTGCTTTTTCTATTTCATAATAGTTATCTAATATCCACTCTCCTGCAGGGTGTATTGGTAAATTTATTTTCACATGTCTATTTAGTAAACAATATACAAGATAAATATATTCACAGTTTTCTTTTAGCGCAGGAATTGGATATGTTTCTAAACTTGATGTTGGTTTTACAACATTATCTGATGAAAATTTTTCTAAATATCTTTTTAGTTCTTCTTTTTCTAAAATAACATCTTTTGTAGTTAGTTTTTTTATCATAAAAAAATTCCACTCCTCGCAATATGTTTTTCACATATTTTTCCCAGAGTGTGGAAAATCTATTCATAAAACGCACTTTGATTTAATATCTTTTTAATATAATTATTTTATGAGGTATGAAAATGTTTAAACGTGCTTTTGTTTTTTTATTTATTTTATTCTTAGCCTTGTTTCTCACTTTTTCACCTTTTACTTCAGATGTACAAATTATTCAAACAATGGCTGTTCCAGTTTCAAATAAAACTATAGTAATTGACGCCGGACATGGTCTTCCTGATGAAGGAGCTCAAAATAATAATGGTGTTAGTGAAGCAAAAATAAATTTAAAAATTGCTTTACTCCTTCAAAAATTATTAGAGAGTAGTGGCGCAACTGTGATACTAACTCGTTCTGACGATAATGCTATTTATGAAATAGATTCAAATACTATTTCTCAAAAAAAGGTGTCTGATATAAAAAATAGAGTAAAAATTGGAAATTCTCCTTCAGCTGATATATTTGTTTCAATTCATTTCAATAAAATTCCTCAGTCTCAGTATACTGGGTGGCAAACTTTTTTTAAGTATAATGATTTGGAGTCTAAAACACTAGCAACATGCATTCAAAACAACTTAAACGAAACTATTTCTTGTGAAAATAAACGTGTCCCTTTAAAATTAGATAATATTTATATTATGAAAAATGTAGAAATTCCTATTGCTCTTGTTGAATGCGGATTCTTATCTAATCCTGAAGAGGCAAATTTACTTATTCAAGATGAATATCAATCTAAATTAGCTTGGGGAATTTATGATGGAATTATGGAATATTTCAATTCAAAAAAATAAAAGCTAAAGGATTGCAGACTGCAATCCTTTAGCTTTTATTTAGTTACTCTTTTCTGTTTTCTTTTTACTTTTTTTCTTCTTGTTCTCCTTTAATTGTGTCTGAATTAACTATTAAATGGTTCTTTATATTTTATGATAACTTATCGTTTGCTTCAAGTTTGTCATTCTTGTTTTTTTCTTTATTTTTTATATAATCTTCTACCATTATTTTTATAAGTACTGCTATTGGAACTCCAATGAACATTCCTATTACTCCAAAATACGCTCCTCCTACAGTTACTGAAAATATTACTAGTAGTGGGCTTATGTCTAGTTTTGAACTAGTTATTCTTGGATTTATTATATTAGCATCTATTTGTTGTAAAATTATCATTACAATAATCATTATAAGTGCAAGTTTCCATCCTCCTGTAAGTACTGTTATAAGTCCAGCTATTATCACAGCTATAATTGCTCCAAAATACGGAATTAAGTTAAATACTCCTACAAGTATTCCTAAAAATAAAGCATATTTTACTTTCATTATAGATAATGCTATGGTCATTATAATAGATACAACACAAGCATCAATAACTTGGCTTGATATGAATTTTAAAAATATTCTATTTCCTTGTGTAAAGTATTTATTAAATTTTTTATATCCATTTGTAGACATTGTTGCTTTTGTAAACCTGTCTATCGATTTTATTATTCTTTCTCTACTAGCTAGTATGTAAATAGAGCAAATTAAAGAAATGAATAAATTAAATACTCCTTTTACAACGCCTATGGCTGAAGAAAGATATTCTGCCATCTTTTCTCCAGTAAACATTGATTGAATGTCTATTGTTTGCACATACTCTACTAAAGGTTTTAAGATATTATCTTTTATAAAAGGTGCCCAACTTTCTTCTAATTCATTCATATTTATAGCATTGTAATATCCTTGTATATTGTTTACCAAATCCATAATACTACTAAAAATTGTTGGAATTATGAATTTTAGTACCAGAAATATGATTGCAGATACAATAATGTAAACAATAGCTATACTTAACCCCCTTGTTCGTTTTATTTTTGTTTTTTTCAGCAATTCTTCTACTTTTTTACATGGCATATATAAAATATAAGCATCCAAACATGCAGATATAAATGGCATAATCAGTTTTAAAAAATCTTTAATATTTAAAAATATGGTTGAAACACTGTCTAT
>CAJONL010000130.1 GCA_905235875.1 uncultured Bacilli bacterium | reverse complement strand
CGCTATCACCAATAACTTTATCTACCATTCTTACATTTTGTCTTGCTTCAGCATAAAAATTATTAATATCTTTTGCATTTACATTTGAAAAAGTAAAGATAGAAATAATAGCTATTAGTAATAAAATAACTTTATTTTTCATATTTTCCTCCTTTTCTAAAAAGATATTATATATCACTTAAAATTATATGTAAATAATAAATTTTAATTAATTTTTGTTAAAAAAATATTTGTTCTAAATCTTTGAAATTTAAATAAACTATGTTATTATATTTGTAGTTTAAAAAAAGAAAGGGAGAAATTTATGAAAATATTATCTATCAATGCTGGTAGTTCATCTTTAAAATTTCAACTTTATGAAATGCCAGAAGAAAAAGTATTAATATCAGGAGTTTTTGAAAGAATTGGAATTGCTGATAGTTTTTATACTATTAAAATAAATGGAGAAAAAATTAAAACTGAAGCTGTATTAAATAATCACGATGATGCAGTAAAAATATTAGAAAGAGAACTTTTAGAAAGAAAAGTAATAGAAAGTTTGGATGAAATAGAAGGAATTGGACATAGAGTAGTTCATGGTGGAGATAAATATGCAGATGCAGTAGTTATAGATAGTGATGTGGAAGCACAAATTGAATCATTATTTGATTTAGCACCACTCCATAATCCTGCAAATTTATTAGCTGTTCGCGCATTTAAAAAGAGCCTTCCAAATACTGTTAATGTTGCAGTTTTTGATACAGGATTTCAACAAACTGTAAAAAAAGAAGATTATCTTTTTCCAGTACCTTATGATTGGTGTGAAAAGTATGAAATAAGAAAATATGGATTCCATGGAATAAGTCATGAATATCTAGCAAGTAAAATGAGTGAAATATTAGGTAGAAATGATCTTAAAATTATTACTTGCCACTTAGGTGGAGGTTCAAGTATAGAAGCAATTAAGGATGGAAAATGTGTTGATACAAGTACTAGTTTTTCAACAAATTCTGGACTTATGATGGGAACACGCTCAGGTGATATTGATGCACAATTAATTCCATTTGTAATGGAAAAATCAGGTATGAGTATGAAAGAAGTATATAATGCTTTAAATAAAAATAGTGGTTTCCTTGGCGTATCAGGAGTAAGTAGTGATTCTAGAGATATAGAGAAAGGTATAGAAGAAGGAAACGAAAGATGCGTTTTAGCCCAAAAAATGTTTGTTAATAGATGTATTGACTTTATAGCTAAGTTCTACGTTAAACTTGGAGGAATTGATGCTTTAGTATTTTCAGCAGGACTAGGTGAAAATTCAATTAATACTAGAAAACAAATCCTTGATGGATTAAAATGTTTAGGAATCGAAGTAGATGAAGAAAGAAACAACATTAGGGGTAAAGAAGCTCTAATTACTAAAGATTCATCTAAAATACCAGCTTATGTAGTACCAACAGATGAAGAAGTTATGATAGCAAGAGACACATATAAATTTATAAAATAGATAGGAGTTCCTATATGTATGATAAAATTTTTGATTTAATTAAAGCACATGAAAATATTGTTATTGCAAGACACGTTGGAGTAGATCCAGATGCTATGGCAAGTAGTATCGCTCTAAGAGATTCGATAAGAGAGTCTTTTCCTAATAAGAATGTTTATGCGGTAGGAAATGGTACAATCAGGTTTAATCACTTAGGATACTTAGATAAAAATATTGATTTTGATAAGCTTAATAACATATTATTAATAGTAACAGATACACCAGATAGAAAAAGAGTAGATATGGAAGAAGTAACTCACTATGAAAAAAGTATTAAAATTGATCACCATCCATTTATTGAAAAGTTCTGTGATCTTGAATTAATAGATTCAGCTAAATCAAGTGCTTCAGAAATGATATTTGATTTACTTTATAATACAGATTTAGTTTTAAATAAGGAAATATGTGAAACACTTTTTGCTGGAATAGTTGCAGATACTAATAGATTTTTATTTAGTAATTCTAATGCTGAAACTTTTGACGTAGTAGCAAAAATGATTAAAAATTATGAAATAGATACTACGAAGGTTTATTATAATCTTTATAAAAGACCAATTTCTGAAGTTAAATTTTTTGGTTATATGGCTGAAAATATCGAAGTAACCGAAAATGGGCTCGGGATTATTAAGCTTCCTAAAGAAGTTGTATCTCGTTTTGGAGTAGACCCTGCTAATGGAGGTAATCTAATCAATGAATTTAATAATATTGGTGATTTATTAGTATGGCTTACTGCTACAGAAGATGAAAAAAATAAAATGATTAGAGTTTCAGTTCGCTCCCGTGGGCCGGTAATTAATAAAGTCTTAGAAAGACATAATGGTGGGGGACATGCCTTAGCAAGTGGAGCAAAGTTAAAAATGTTTTCTGAAGTAGATGCTCTAATAATAGATTTAGATATGCTTTGTAAAGAATATAAAGAAAGTAGTGATTATGATGAAAATAACTAGTAGCGAGTTTATAATTAGTGCTTTAAGAATGAGTCAGTATCCAACTGATAACCTTCCAGAATTTATGTTAGTTGGAAGAAGCAATGTTGGTAAAAGCAGTTTTATCAATCTGATTTGTGGTAGTAAAAGGCTAGCTAAAACTTCAAGTACACCTGGAAAGACAAGGTTTTTAAATTTTTATTTATTAAATAAAGATTTTTATTTTGTAGATGTTCCAGGATATGGATATGCTGGGGTTAGTAAAAAAGAACAAAAAAAGTTTGGACTTATGATTGAAGAGTACCTTGAAAAAAGAAAAAATCTTGTCAGAACTTATATGCTTGTTGATATAAGGCATAAACCATCAAGTGATGATGTTTTAATGTACGATTATCTTAAATATTATAATTTACCAGTAACAATAATAGCTACTAAGAAGGATAAAATATCTAAAAATAAGATAGAAAAAAATATAAGAGTTATAAAAGATACATTAAATTTTGTTAATACTGATACCTTAATTGCAGTATCTAATGTTACTAAAGAAGGTAAAAGAGAAGTACTAAAAGAATTAGAAAGCCTAATTGAAGTTGAAGAAACTTTATAGGCTTTTTTTCATACAATTAAATGGTGATTAAATTGAAAATAATATCTGAAGGTGATAATTTTAAAATTTATTTAATAAGTAAAAAAAATGAAGAACTAGATTTAAAAAGATATGTAAAAAAAATAATTATAAAGCTTAAAAATAAAATGTATAAATATATTGAAGGTTATTATAATGTAAATGTTTATGTAAACGAAATATATGGAATAGTTATAGAATTAGAAAAGACTGGTGATTTTGACTTTTTTAAGGACTTTCTAGAACTTAATATAAAAATTTATGAAAATAGTAAAATGTATTATAAGTTTTCTGATTATTTTACTCTTATTAATAAAAACAATATATATTATTTTGATAATAATTATTACATAGATATTGAAAATCTAAATAAAAAAGAACTTTTGTATATTACTGACTTTGGCGAAATAACATATGGGAAAAAACTCAATAATATTATAAGTAATTTAAAAAAAGTGGATATGTGTTATAATAAAAAAATAATAAATATGTAAGTTAGCTTTTGAGTTTTTCTATAAAATAATTTATAATAATAAATGGTGATATAAATGGCTTTACCTACAGATAGTTATAAAGTTTATAATAAAACAATTCTTACTGAAATAGATAAAAATATTTTAGTGGATCTTTATCAACCAATAATAGGATACAAAGCTTTAGCTTTATATTATACTCTTTTGAATGATTTAGATAAAAAAAATTTTATTACAGAAGATTATACTCATCATCATCTTCTTAGTTCGATGCAAGTATCTATGTCAGATATAAAGATGGCAAGAGAAAAACTTGAAGCCGTAGGACTTATCGAAACTTTTGAAAAAAAAGAAGAAGTTACTAAATTTATTTATATTTTGTATGCACCATTATCAGCTAAAGATTTTTTAAATCATCCAATCTTAAATGTAGTACTGTTTAATAATATAGGTAAAAATGAATATGATAAAATTGTTAAAAACTATAAGCTTCCAAAAGTTACTCTTAAAGATTATAGCAATGTTTCTAAAAAGTTTGACGAAGTGTTTAAATCAGTACCAGTAAACTCATATTTTAGTAATGATGAAATTATTTCTAATACTAAAAATGGTATTAATTTTAAAGATAGTATAGATTTTAATTTATTAATATCTGGGATAGATAGTAAAATTATTAACGAAAAAGCTTTAAATAAAGAAGTAAAATTATTAATAAACAGTTTATCTTTTTTATATGATATT
>CAJONL010000129.1 GCA_905235875.1 uncultured Bacilli bacterium | reverse complement strand
TTACAAGTACACGATGAATTGGTGTTCGAAGTTCGTGAAGATTTAATTGAAAAGGCAAAAGAAAAAAAGGATAAAATGATTGAAAAATCAGCAAACAGTTTAAAGAATAAAGTATTAGCAATGATACCTGGAGGTAACTAAAAAGAAAGCAAAATAAGAGTGCTTTCTTTTTTACTATTTATATAAAATTATTTTGTTATTTTTTAAAGTCTTTTGTATATCAATTACTCTTTGATTAGAAGAACCATACCATTTAGGCTTAGGATTGAAGTTACTAATTTCAAACTTTCCATCTACTAAAACATCAATATAATTAAAGATTTGCTTTTTTTATTGCTTCTTCATTTTTTTCCGGACAGTAATCAGTAACGCGTCCATCTCTTTTGATTATTGTCATCATCCTAGCCTCTTATAAAATATTCTACATTAGGAGTATAGCATCTCTAAAAAAATATAATCAATATATGTCAAAAAGAATAAGTTGAAAATGTTAAAAGAATTATAAAAATGCTTTATAAATAAGGAATAAAAATTTTCAAATGTTTGACAAAAAACTTGTAAATTGTATAATATAAATTGTAAAATAAGTTAACTAATAATACTTAGTTAACTTTTATTTAAAAATTGTAGTATAATTAAGTTTTAAAGAAGTGATATTGTGGAAAGATATAAAGAAATTGAAAGAACAATTATAAAAAGATATAGAAAAGAAATATATAGTAAAGTTACTAAAGCAGTAAAAGATTACAAACTAATTAATGAAAATGATAAAATAATGGTGTGTATTTCTGGAGGTAAAGATTCTTTTCTTTTAGCAAAATGTATTGAAGAGTTACAAAGACATGGAAAGGTAAATTTTGATGCTTTTTATGTTGTAATGGACCCAGGATATAGTGAAGAAAAAAGAAAACAAATTGAAGATAATGCAAAGATTCTTAATATAGATCTTAAAATATTTGAAAGTGATATTTTTGAAGTTGTAGATAGAGTAGATTTTAAGAGCCCATGCTATTTTTGCGCAAGAATGAGAAGAGGGTATTTATATAATAAAGCAAAGGAACTTGGGTGTAATAAAATAGCTCTTGGACATCATTTTAATGATGTTATTGAAACGACACTTCTATCAATGTTTTATGGTTCAGAAGTTAAAACAATGATGCCTAAGTTACATAGTGATAATTTTAAAGGCTTAGAGTTAATTAGACCACTCTACTTAGTGAAAGAAAAAGATATAATTTCTTGGTCTAAAAAGAATAATTTAAAATTTATAGATTGTGCTTGTAGATTTACTGAAAACTATGAAATGGGAAATGTAACAAGTAAAAGAGAAGAGATAAAACAATTAATTGAAAATCTAAAACAAATAAATCCTAATATAGATAATAATATTTTTAAAAGTATGGATAATATAAACTTAAATTGTGTATTAGGCATAAAAAAAGACTCATTATATAAAAGTTTTTTAGATAATTATGATGAAAGGGGAGAATAAAATGATTTGTAAAAACTGTGGTTTTAATAATCCAAAAAGTGCACTACATTGTAGAAGATGTCATGAAAGTTTAGTAGAGATGTACCTAAATAATTATGATAATAGTAATAATTATAAAAAAGACGATGATTTAGAAGAAGAAAATAAAAATAGAAACAATAATTCTAATAAAACTAAAACAAAGACAAAAACTAAGACTAAATCAAAAACAAAAGAAAAAGATAATGAAAAAGTAAAAGAAAAGAAAGGTAAAAATAATACTAAGTATGTAGAAAAACAAAAGACTCCTTTTGGTACTAAAGTATTAATAATGCTAATGACTATATTAATTCTAGGATTATCATTAGTACTTGCTTTTGTAGGATATAAATATTATCAAAAATATTATAATATAGAAGTACCAAATTTAATTGGTGAAACTTATGAAGGTGCAAGATATAAACTTGCTAAAAAAGACTTGAATATTGAAAAGAAAGAAAAGATAGTAGAATCTGAAGACGAAAGTGGTGTAGTAATAAATCAAAGTAAGAAAGAAGGAACTAAAGTTAAGAAAAATACTAAAATTAAAGTTACTATTGGAGTATTAGATAATACTTATAAAGTACCTAATTTTATTGGCTTAAGTGAAAGTGAGGCAAAAGTTAAATTAAATGAACTTGGAGTAAAATATCAAATCGAAGAAGAATATACAAATGAAGAAGCTGGTAAGGTTATAAAACAAAGTATAGAAAAATATACAAAAGCAAATAAAAACCAGACTATAATTATTACTTTAGGTAAAGAAAAACAAGCAATAAATAATATAGAGGAGGATGATTCAGTAGTTGAATAATCCTCTTTTTATATACAAATAAATAATTAGATAAATGGTAAATAAAAAAATTGAAAAATTTGCATTTCATTCTTAAAGTAATAATTTACAAACAAAAATTTGACAAATAGTTAAAAATATGTTATACTATGCAAAATTTATTAGGAATAAATGTGGGTGATAAAAATGAAAATAATCGAAGAAAAAGCAGCTCATAAAATTAAATATTTTGATTTGTTTGATTTTGTGGATAAAATATCCTTAACCCCAAGAGTGCTGGAG
>CAJONL010000128.1 GCA_905235875.1 uncultured Bacilli bacterium | reverse complement strand
TCAATACTACTCTCATACGCTACCCTTTGAACCATAGTAAGAGATGCTATTATACAAAAGCAAATAGAACCACCATAAGAAATAAATGGAAGTGGTACTCCAGTCATAGGAAGAATACCTAACACACCTGTTAAGTTAACCATTATGTGCATAAATATATAAAATGCTACTCCATAACAGATTAATACCCCTGTTATATTTTTTGCTCTTTTACCTACTACTATTATTCTTACTATAAGTAAGAAATAACAAATTAATAAAACTGTTGCTCCAATCATACCTGCTTCTTCAACAAAAATTGCAAAAACAAAATCGGTATGAGCTTCTGGTAGATACAAGTATTTTTGTGTACTATTTCCTAATCCTTTACCTCCAAGTCCACCACCGTTAATTGCTATATAGCCATTACAAAGTTGATTACCCGTTGTTACATATCTTGCGCATGGATCTTTATAATTAAACCTTTCAAGTTTTTCTTTAGGTATTACTTTATCTCCTCCTACTAAAACTATTAGACCTAATACTAATAAAAGTCCCAATCCAATTGCAAATATTTTTACTTTTATTTTTTTAGCAACTGGTGAAAAAAAGAACATTAATGCGCATAATCCCAAAAATATAATAGCAGTACCAAAGTCTCCTTGAAAAACAATAGTTAATGCAATTAAAGCAGAAACAATCATCGGTGTCATCATTTTCCAAAAATTATCTCTTTGTTTTTTATTATTATCGTAAAAAGATGCTATTAAAGGAATAATTGCAATTTTTGCGAACTCACTTGGTTGAATCCCTAATCCATTATAATTTATCCAACCACTCATCCCATTAACTACTTGTCCTAAAAGTGTTAAAGCGATGATAATACCACCTATTGCAATAGATGCAAGCCAAGATAGTTTTGAATACCTTTTTGTAGGTATTGTAATAAAAATCATTGCAAAAATCATACCAACTATGATAAAAACTAATTCTTTTACGAAGTATCTACTTGGACTTGCATCATATTGCATAAAAGCAGTGACATTTGAAGCTGAATATATCATAATTAAACCTAGAGAAAATAGAATAACGCTAAGCACTAAAAGAGTTTTATCCATTCCTTTTATTATCTTTATCATATAGTTACCTCTTATAAAGTATACCATAACAAAAAAAATTTTTAAATAAAATTAGCCTTTTATAATGTCAAAATGTGACTATAACTAATAAACTATATTAGATAAACAAAGGAGGATGCCTATGTATTATGGAAATTCTTACGGTTATGGCCAAGGATGCTGTGGCAACAGTATGCCTTACTATCCTTACTATGGTGGTGGGTATTCAAACGGCTATGCCATAATCTTAGTATTATTCATTTTATTAATCATAATAATTGGTGCCAGAAACTGGCATTAAAATGAAAAAATTAAGAAATAGGTGACTATTTCTTTTTTTTATGGTATAATTATGGTGCATTTAGGGGTGATAGATATGTTAAAAAACTGCGATATACTTGATGAAAAAAATAGTATTTTAAGAAAAGTAAGTGAGGAAGTTACATTTCCACTTAGTAATTCTGATAAAGAAGCAATAAATAAAATGATAGAATATTTAACTAATAGTCAAATAGATAAAATTGCTAAAAAATATGATTTAAGACCGGGTATGGGAATGGCTGCTATACAATTAGGTATTCCTAAAAGATACTTTGTAGTAGTTCATGAACAAGATGAAAAAGAAACATTTAAAAACTACATAATTATTAATCCTAAAATAGTATCTGAATCTGAAGAAATAATCTATGTTGAAGAAGGCGAAGGATGTTTAAGTGTTAATCGTGATGTAGACGGTATTGTCCCAAGAAAGGCTAGAGTTACTCTAGAAGGTTATAATATGGATGGTGAAAAAATAAAAATTAGGGGAAGAGAAGAACTAGCAATTGCTTTTCAACATGAACTTGATCATTTAAATGGTATACTTTTTACTGATAAAATTGATAAAAACAATCCATATAAAAATGCTGATATCTACAGAGCTATATAGATATCAACATTTTTTTATTATCTTTTTGCTTTAACTATCCTATACATATCTTTAAAGTTGTCTGTTTCGAAATTAGTTTCTTTTAATAATGCATCTCTTAATTCAAATAAAAAATCTTTTAAAATATCCATATTACATTTATTTTTTATTTTCTTATCAACATAATAAAGTTCATCATTTGAAAATAATAAATCATCGAATTCATATCGATTATTTTCTTCAGTAACATAGTAATATAAGTATTCAGACAAATACTTTTCATTTCCTTCTGGATTAAAACCTGATTTCTCTTCAGTAGTAAAAAGATCCGTATCTATAACGTGAAATTTTCCATCATATAAAATGTTTTTAGAATTCACGTCACATATTACTATCCCATTTTCTGTAAGTCTTTTAAGATCTTCCTTAAGTCTATCAAGTGCTATAATAAAGTCACTTAACGAAAAATCTAATTGTATAAGTTCTAAGTTATAAGCATGAATATAATCCATCGTATAACCTAAAGTATAGTCACCGTTAGTATATATCTTTTTAGGAAATACAAATGTACCATTTTCTATTCCTTGCATGTCGTCAAAATAATTTTTTTCAAAAGGATAACTTCCATCATCTAATCTAAAAAATTCTTTATATAATGTATTATTATCAACAATGTAACATTCACCATAATTACCTTTACCATTAGGAAGCTTTTTTAATTTTGTTTTGTCCAT
>CAJONL010000127.1 GCA_905235875.1 uncultured Bacilli bacterium | reverse complement strand
TGAATTCACTGATAAAAAAGATAGTTATGAATTAATGTATAAATGGTGTAGTCAAGAATTTATTTATGAGTGGTTTGAACAAAGAAAACTTTCATATGAAGAGATAGAAAACAAATATAAAAATAAATTATTAACAAATCAGCAACAGTTATTTTTTATAAATTATAATGATAATAAAATAGGATTTGTACAAATTTATAAATATGATGATAATAAAAGTGAATCATTTAAAAAATATGATAGTATATATGAGTATGATATATTTATTGGAGAGTCGGAATACTTATTTAGAGGAATTGGAACACAAATTGTTAAATATGTTAATAATTATATTTATGAAAATTACTTATGTGACTGTATTGTTCTAAGACCTTTTAAAAGAAATGAAAGTGAGATGTTTTTATGAGTCTTATTATTAATATATATTATACTGGGAAAAATGGTAGTGCTAAAAAATTTGTTAACGAAATGATTTCAACTGGATTAGTTGAAAAGATTAGAAATGAGGATGGAAATGAGCGATATGATTATTTTTTTCCAATTGATGATGAAGAAACTGTACTATTAATCGATAAATGGAAAAATAAAGAAGCGTTAGATCTACATCATAAATCAGATATGATGAAAAGTATTGCTGAACTAAGAGATAAATATAATTTAAAAATGAGAGTAGAACAGTTTATTGAATATAATAATAAATAGTCTAGAATAGTTCTTTTATTTCTTTAAATATTTTTTTACATAAAACAGATAAAAATCTGTTTTTATTGTGCTATAATTGTGACAGGAGAATGATATATGGATTTAAAGCTATTTTTTAATGCAATTATAAAATACCTACTTGGTGTTTTAATAGTCGGACTATTATTATTTATACCTGCTGGTACATTAAAATATTATAATGGATGGCTATTTATGTTACTACTTTTTATACCAATGTTTATCACTGGGATAATTATGATGATATATAATCCTGAGTTATTAAGAAGTAGACTTAATGCTCGTGAAAAAGTTATAACTCAAAAAATAGTTGTACTTTTAAGTAGTGGAATGTTTTTACTTGGCTTTGTTACTGCAGGTTTAAACTATAGATTTAATCTAATTCATTTACCTAATAGTATAATTATTATTTCTTCTATAGTTTTTATATTATCGTATATTTTATATGCTGAGGTTTTAAGAGAAAATACTTATTTATCAAGAACTATTGAAGTACAAAAAAATCAGAAAGTTGTAGATACAGGTTTATATAAAATAGTAAGGCATCCTATGTATTTTGTTACAATATTTTTATTTTTATCTATACCTCTAATTCTTGATTCTATTATTTCATTTTTTATATTTTTAGTTTACCCTATTATAATTTGTAAACGAATTAATAATGAAGAAAAAGTTTTGGAAAAAGAATTAAAAGGCTATAAAGAATATAAAAATAAAGTGAAATATAAGTTAATACCTTTTGTATGGTAAACATTTATAAAGGAAGTTATGACATTTATGGAAAGTATTGAAAATAGTATTTTTAAAAGATCTAATGTGTCTTTTGATAAATTAGAAGATTATGGTTTTATAAAGAAAAGTGATAGTTTTGTATATGAAAAAAAGTTTTTAAATAATGATTTTAAAGCAGTTGTTATTATTGACAAAAAAGGTATTGTAAGTGGCAAAGTTATAGATTTACTAGTTGATGAAGAGTATATAAATCTAAGAACTAAGATTGAAGGAGAATTTGTAAATAGAGTTAGAAAAAGTTATAAAGATATTTTAAAAGATATTAAAAAGCATTGTTTTATAGATAATTATTTTATATTTAATCAATCTAATAGGATTTACTTGTATATAAAAAATAAATATAGTAGTAAACCGGAATTTTTATGGAGTAAATTTCCTGGATATGCAGTTTTTAGAAATGAGTTTAATGATAAATGGTATGCTATTATTATGAATATTGATTTATCTAAAATTAGTTCAAAGAATGGAGAAGTTGAAATAATAAATGTAAAACTAAATGAACAAAAAGTTAAAGATTTATTAGATAAAGATGGATTTTATAAAGCATATCATATGAATAAAAAAGATTGGATTTCAATAATTTTAGATGATACTTTAAAAGATGAAGATATTATCTCTTTATTAGATGAATCCTATAATATAGTTAATGATCCTGAGACAAATTAATAAGAGGACTTTCAAAAGTAAACAATCATATAAAATATTTATTAAATAATAAGTTTTAATTAGTATTATTAGTATTTTATGATAGAATAAAAATGTAAGGTGTTAGTATGTCGATTTATGATTATAGTTTTAAAAATAGGGATGGCAAAAATATAAGTTTATGTGATTATAAAGGTAAGGTTTTAATTATTGTTAATACTGCTACTGGTTGTGGATTTACTTCACAATATGAAGGATTAGAAAATCTATACAAAAAGTATCATGATAAAGGATTGGAAATATTAGATTTTCCTTGTAACCAATTTGGAAATCAAGCTCCTGGTACTGATGAAGAAATACATAATTTTTGTGCACTAGAATATAACACGTCTTTTGATCAATTTTCAAAAATAGATGTTAATGGTGAAAAAGAATTGCCGTTGTATACATTTTTAAAAAAATCTATCTCAGATGACTTAATAAAGGGTACTAAAAATAAAATTGCTATGAAAGCTATTGAAAAAATAAGTAAAACATATAAAAATAAAGAAGATATAAAGTGGAACTTTACAAAATTTTTGATTAGTAAATCGGGAAATGTAGTTGAAAGGTATTCACCAACATTTAAACCTGAAGATATGGAAGAAAAAATAAAGGAAGTACTTAATAAATAATAAATAAATCTTTATATAGGAGGAATGAAATGGGTAATGATACAGAAATACTTGATATTAATGGTGAAGAAACACCACAGGAAGAATTTAAAACTGAATCAAAAATAGAGTTAAAAGAACAGCCTAATTATAGTGAAGAGTCAGGACATAATTTTAAGTCTAAAAAAAATAATTCTCTAAGAATAATAGGTATTGTTATTTTAATTTTAGCTATTTTATTAATTTTAATTGAAACTTTTGTAGGTGTCATTGATGTTGGACAAATTAAAGATAATAAGCAGCCTATGTGGTATTTAAATTCTGATATTGAAAGAACTAAAAATAAGCAAATTACTACTTATGATTTAGGATTATATGTAATAGAAAAAATAGAATCTAAAACTGAAATTAAGATAATTCTTAAACCATTTTTCATAAAATAGTATTAGTAGGATATTCTACTGATACTTTTTTATTATAGTATTCTATTTTTAAACTAATATTTATTTACATTATTTAATGATAATATATATTTTTGTACGTATTTTATGTTCTTACAGCTCATTTTTTGTTATCTGTTTTGATGCTTTTATCTCATTTAAAAAGAATGATAATTATTTTTGTTATAAGAAATAGTGACATTTAATTGTAAAAATATGGATTAGAATAATAATGTAAAGTTGAATATTGGGTGTGTAATACAAATATGATGAAATGAATTGCTTATAATAGTTAGTTAAAACAATAGACTTATAGGTATTAGAAATAAGGTTTATTAAAGGTATCAAATAATAATATTTTTCTTTTATAATTTTACTAAATAGTATATAATAGTTTCATATAAATTAATGGGGTGAAAAATATGAATGCAATAAAAAGACTTATAATAGTTTTATTAGGTTTTATGCTTCAATTTGGGTCTGCGATAATGATAAGACTTTATTTTTATGAACATGTTACTATTATAAATTTATTTTATACTGTTTTAAGTGTTTCTATAGTTTTATCAATATTAAAAGATAGTACTAAGTTATCGAAAGATGTACCATGGATTATATTAATACTTTTATTTCCTATATTTGGTACGGTTTTTTATATTACATTAGGTAGAAATTATTCAAGAAATAAACTTTTAAGAAGGATTTTTAAAGTAGAAGATGAATATGATTCTTTTTTAATACAAGATAGTAAAATAAATAATGAAATTGAAAAAAGTGATATGGATAACTTAAAATATATTATTAATCGTGCAGGTTGCCCTGTAAGTTGCAATAATGAAGTTACTTATTATAATTTTGGTGAAAAGTTTTATCCAGAACTTTTAAAAGAACTTAAAAAAGCAAAGAAATTTATTTTTTTGGAATACTTTATAATAAATAAAGGTAAGATGTGGAATGGGATACTTGATATTTTAAAGGAAAAAGCAGCTCAAGGATTGGATGTTAGAGTATTATACGATGATATGGGCTCACTTGGGATGTTATCTCCTAAGTTTCCAAAAGAATTAAATAGTTTTGGAATAAAATGTATTGCATTTAATGAACTTTCACCTTTTAAAGGTATATTTATGAATAACAGAGATCATAGAAAGATGACTATAATTGATGGAAGGGTTGCATTTTCAGGAGGAGTTAATTTAAGCGATGAGTACATTAATTTAATAAGTCGTTTTGGTGTATGGAAAGATAATGGGATTAAAGTAGTAGGACATGCAGTATGGAACATGACTGTTATGTTTCTTACGATGTGGAATGCTAATAATAATGAGGATAAGAATATATTAAAATTTAAATATGATTTTAAAGATAAGATTAAACCTGATGGATATACAGCTCCTTTTGGAGTAGCTCCATTACATAGAGATCTAATTGGTGAAGACGTTTACTTAAATATTATAAATAGCTCTAAAAAATACTTATATATAATGACACCGTATTTAATAATAGATACTGATATGATTAATTCGCTTCTTAGAGCTTCAAAAAGAGGGGTAGATATTAAAATAATTGTTCCTGGTATTCCTGATAAAAAAATAGTTTATAGTCAAACTAAATCTTATTTTAAAACATTAATTGAAGGTGGAGTGAAAATATATAAATATAAAAAAGGTTTTGTTCATTCAAAAGTTATTTTATCAGATGATATAAGAGGAGTTGTCGGTACAATAAATTTAGATTATCGTAGTTTGTATTTACACTTTGAAAATGGAATATATATGGAAAATGTAAGCGAATTAAATAATATAAAAGAAGATTTTGATAATACTTTAGATGATTCTAAAGAACAAGAATTAGAAATAATAAAGCCAGGTATTTTAAAAAATATTGGGCAAGGTCTCCTTAGACTTTTTGCACCACTTCTTTGATTTATTTTATTTTTACTTTAAACATTCATTTCTTAATGATATAATATATTAAGGTAATGGTGAGTAAAATGAAAGAATTCTTCAGATTTTTAAAATTTTTATTTTTTTCTATTAGCGCAGGACTAATTCAAATTGGATCATTTACTTTATTTACAGAAGTAATAAAATGGGAATATTGGACTTGTTATTTAATTAGTCTTATTTTATCTGTTATATGGAATTTAACCTTTAATAGGAAATTTACATTTAAATCTTCTAAAAATTATTCTACTTCTTTATTATTAGTTCTTTTATACTATTCTATTTTTACTCCTATCACAACTATTGGAGGGCACTATTTAGTTAAATATGTAGCTGTAAATAAATATATAGTTGAAATAAGTAGTATGATTTTAAACTTTATAACAGAATTTTTATATCAAAGATTTATAGTATTTGGCAAAACTATTGATGATAGGGATAATAAATAATAATTGTTAATTTTTTAGGGAGGCTATTTATGGATAAAAATCAAATAAGAAAAAGTTTAAGTGAAAATTTTGATAAAATAAAAGATTTATGGAGGTTACTTTGAAGTAGATTCTAAACTTGAAGAAATAAAAAGGTTAGAAAAAGAGTGTAATTCTCCATCTTTTTGGGATGACAGTATAAATGCAAATCAAGTAATAAG
>CAJONL010000126.1 GCA_905235875.1 uncultured Bacilli bacterium | reverse complement strand
ATGCAAAATACTTATAAAGCAATTGAAATATATGAAGAAAACGCAAAAAACATAATGGATAAATTACACAATATTCTTTTAAGTGATACAGGTTTAACAGAAACAGATCAATTAAATGATAAATATAAAACTGCTTTTTCTTTATGGGAAGACTTAAAAGATTATTATAAATATTATGAAAATGATGCTAAGACCGGTAAATTAGATATTGAGTATAATAAAAAAGAGACTTATGAAAAATTATTAGAAACCTTATAGCCATGGAAAGATATGGCGCTTGAAGGATTTGATAGTTCACAAGAAACTAAAAAAATTATTTATGCATTAGCTGTTTATTTAGCATCATTAGGCATTGAATATAAAACAGAGATAGAGGAGAGATATGGCATATGAAAGCAAATCCTTTATTAGACTATGAATTTTTATATAAGTTAGATACTCATAGAAATAGAGTAACATATGTCCGTATAACTAGTTTAAATCTTAATTCATATCCAATTGAATAGATTGAGGGCGTTGCAACAGGAGGCTCCATCACTATTGATGGAGACTCCTCTGTCCGTCGTATTTGCAATTTAACTATGAGTACTAAAAATTTAAATATTAATAGAGTATATTGGGGAATTACAACAAAAGTAAAAATTGAAATAGGATTAGAAAATAATGTTTTTAATTCAACCATTAATTATTAGGAAAAATATGGAAATATTATCTGGTTTCCAATGGGAACTTTTGTTTTAACAGAATTTAAGACTTCTTCATAGGTAAATAATTATACAATTACATTAAGTGGAAAAGATAAGATGTGTTTATTAAATGGTGATATTAGTGGACAATTTAATGCAGAAACAGATTTAGGGACTGAAGAAGTTTGGAATTTTGAAACAAAAAGTTTTGATAAAATAAAAAGACCAATTAATTATATTATTCGAGAGATGGTTCATCATTACGCTCAAGAAGATTATTCTAATATTATTATAAAAGATATTGTTTCTGGGTATGATATGCTAGCAAATTATACTGGGCACACTATTTATGTTATAGAAAATTATCCTGATGAGAATGTTATTGAATTAATATTAGATACAGATACCAATAATAAAAAATATTGGTATGCAGACAGTAGTGTTGAACCTCAAGGAACTATTGTTAATTTTTCTGAATTAAATCATAAAGGAAAATTTAGATATAAAATAACAGTTGATGAAGACGATGATGGATTAGTATAGACTCAAATAAAATTTACTCCTATTACAGATTCTACTGGACAAACTTATAGTGTACGAGCTATTTATGAAGGTGAAGCTTTAGGATATACTACAAGAGAATTAGAGTATCCAGATGATTTAATTGCAGCAATTGGAGATACTGTAACTAGTATTTTAGATAAAATAGTATAGACTTTTCCTAATTATGAATATTTTTATAATGCTGCTGGTTAGTTTGTATTTCAAGAAAAACAAACATATGTAAACTCTGTGTGGAATAATGTTATTAGAGAAGATAGAGAAAATTATGTAAATCCCTCTAGTGTTTCCAGTAAGGCAATGTATAATTTTGAAGGAAGTGTATTAACTACTGCATATCAAAATACTCCTAAAATTGGAGATATTAAAAATGATTATACTGTATGGGGAAAGAAAAAAACTAGTTCTGGTTTTGAAGTCCCTATTCATATGCGATATGCTATTGATAAAAAACCTTCTGTTTATTTTCCTTTTAAAAGAAGTGAAAATGAAGAAAAACCTGTGATTTATTGTACAGAAGAGTTTTATAAAGAATATATAGGCTCTACTATATCAAATACTTATAAGATGAGCCTAGAGACAAAAAAACGTCCACCTGATTTTTTATTATCTGCTACCTACTATGATTATGAAGCTTTTCGTGCTTCTAAAAAGAGTTCACCAACAGATGATATGGTCATTACTTATGATGAAGAAAAATTAAATGAAATGTGGTGGACAGTTTTAGATTGGGGAGCATATTTTCAAGAATTAACTGGAGAAAGACCCAATCGTATATTAATGAATTATGGGACAATTCCTTGTTGCGCGTCAATAGCATTTCCTGGTGAGCAGCGAGCTAGATTTTTAAGATCTTAGTTAATCTTTGATTTAGATAGAAGCACTGGAAAACCACATACAGGTAATACTTTTATTTATGATAGAGAGTTAT
>CAJONL010000125.1 GCA_905235875.1 uncultured Bacilli bacterium | reverse complement strand
CCATGTCCAGGATCAATAACAATTTTATAATTCATAAATTATCACCTAAAATATATTATGAAAAATATAGTTTTTTGTCACAAATAATAGATTTAAAAAATTTTAATATAATGTAAAAGAATATTTTTTTTCAAAGTACATATTGATTAATATAGTCTAAAAATGTATAATTATCTATAAGGTTTTAAGGAGAAATTATGATTAAGAATATATATTTATATAACAAAATAACAAATGAAAGTCTATTTAAAGAAGAGCAAAAATTTATGCAACATGGTTCTTTCACAGTATATGATCACTCAGTAAATGTTGCTAAAACTTGTGTAAGAATAGCTAATAAATTACATTTAAATATAGATTATAATTCACTTGTAAAAGGAGCACTTTTACATGATTATTTTTTATATGATTGGCATGATAATAATAAAGAAATAGATGGTTTACATGGTTTTGTTCATCCAAAAATAGCTATGCAAAATGCTAAACGTGATTTTGGACTCAACGAAAAAGAAGAAAATATGATTTTATCTCATATGTTTCCTTTAGGAAAAAGTATTCCAAAATATAAAGAAAGTATAATATTATGTTTAGCAGATAAATATTGTGCAACAAAAGAAACATTTAGTGATGCTAAAGCATTAAAATTATTAAAAAGTGCTAATACTAAATTTACAACATACTCATTATTTATTCTTACTTTGTTACCAAGTTGTTTCATTTAAAAAGATACTTAATTTTAACTTAAGTACCTTTTTTTATTTACATTTTATAACATAATTTTTACTATAATATCTTAACTTATTAAAAAATTCATATCTTTATATTCTTTTTCTTTCTTGTAATACCATTTATTAAAAGATTACTTTCCTCATCTAAATTTTGTAAATAACTAAAATCAAAGTTATCTCCTAGAGCTATGTAATCTCTTACAAACTTTAAATTATCTAAATGACTTGTATCATCTAAATTATATAATCCAACTCTTCCACATACATATTCTAAATTGGAAAAAGGTTTAGAGTTCTTTATATTAGGAAGTACAATACTGCCTACAACTATTTCAGGTATGTAAAAGTCTTTAATAGAAATCGTTTCTTTATCAATAATATCACCATAATAACATTTTAAATATGGATTTTGTAAATCACTAGGATTAGTCCCTATACTCTTTTTATCTATCATAAATATATCAGATAAATCTCTATAGATATCTCTTTTTTCTTTAATACTAGATACATCAATATTACTTATTCTTCCAAAGTAACTAATTCTTCTTTTAATTTCATATAAATATATTAATTCTTCCCTATTTAACTCAATATTGTTATTAATTTTTTCATTTATTATTTTGCTCTTTTTAGCATCAAAAACCAATGGTTTAAACTGATCCCCATTCGGATATTCTTCTAATTTTTTATCTATTAAATCAAGAAGAGCATATTCAACATTCTGATGAGGAAGAATTCCCCTTATTTCCATAATACTACCTAGGACATCTCTAATACATACTCTAGGAAGCGTATAATTATTATTCTTATCTTTCAAAAAGTAAATATTAAAATCACCTAATTTTAAAAATTCTACAGCATCATATGGCTCAGTTATACACCAACCTGTATTTTTATTACTTATATCATTCATTAAAATATCAAAATCAGAGTATGAATACTTTTTCCAAATTCCATCAATATAGTTTATATTATTTTTAAAATAATTCTCAAAACTATATGCATACATATTAGAAAAATTACCATCTTCGATAAGTTTATTTAAAGTATTATCATTACCACAATTACCATTTATATAATTTATAATATATTCGTACAAATTAATAATTATATCACTATTAAACTCTGGAAAAGATGAAATAGTATTTTTAGTTCTTTTACTAAATTTTTCTTTTACTTTATCATATTTCCCCATTTTTGTTATACTTTTTAAAGTCCAATATTTAAGCCACATAGGATACATTTGATCATTCATTAAGAAATCTATCCATAAATCTAAACTCTTCTTTTGATTTTCTATTATACTTTTCTTTTTTTGTTCACTATAATCTTTAGAAATATTCTCATATTTTATAACATATCTATCATAATACCGATTTTTAATATACTTCTTTAGTTCTTCATTATTATCCTTAAAAGGTAAAGTACTATTTTCAATTCTATCTAAATATTTTCTAATAAGCTCGAACTTGGTATCACCTAAATCACCAGACTTTTTTACACTTTTTTTATTATATAAATCTCTATAGATACCAAGCAAAAATCTTTCCCCTGAATAATTCATTTATAACCAGCTTTCTATTTATTCCTTATCTTTGAATTTAATACTAAATCTTTCAAGTCCATATATAACTAATCCACCTATTATAAAGAAAAATATACTAAAACTTGAAAAGCTAATAGGAGCTTTTGGAACTTCTAAAGTAGTAGGCCCCATTATTATTGCATAAAATGATCCTATCATTAAGCCTAATATAAAATATATAGTAGCACTTCTATGATTTTCTAAGCACTTTTTAACAAGTTTTATTATTAAAGTTACACCAACTATAACACCAAGAGCAAAAATAATTAATACTGGTAAAACGCTAAAATTCATTTTTATTAATTCTTTAATACAGTTCATAATTGGAATATAAAGGCCAAATATTAATAATAATGTAGAACCAGATATTCCAGGAAGGACCATGGCACTAATAGCGCATATTCCTGCAACAAATATTTGAATTACTAAAAATAAGCTTAGTTTAGATACATCTACTCCATTAGTATTTACTTTAGTATTTAGATAAGTTATTAAAGCTACAAGTATAATACCAAAAAGTAAAAATACTAAATTTTTATATTTACCTTTAATGCTTTCTTTTTCTGTTTTAATAATATATGGTATTGCAAAAATAATAAATCCAAGGAATAATGAACTTATTTCATATATATTTGTTTCAAATAAATGACTTAATACTACTGAAGCACTTCCCATTCCAATTACCCAACCTATACCTAGTTTTATTAAAAACTTAATAGATTCAATTTTTATATTTTTATTTCCATAAATTAAGCCTTCAAGGCTATTTATAAATTTATCATAAAATCCTAATATAAAAGCAACTGTTCCACCAGAAACGCCAGGTACAGAATCTGCTAAGGCCATAAAAAATCCTCTAATACCATTTATTAAATAACTCATAGAACCTCCAAAATATTTTTTATTAATTACTAGTAAGTATTACTTTTACTGTTTTTGTACTGCCCTCCCTATCAAAAGTTAAAGATACAGTATCACCACTTTTATAGTTAAATAATTCATGTCTTAAATGAGCAATATCAGTTACTGTTGTTCCATTTAGTTTAGTAATAACATCTCCTCTTTCTAATTTTCCATAACTAGGACTATTTCCCTTCACTGCTACAACAACTATACCATTAGTATTTGATGAATTAGCTAGACTATTAAGACTATTACTTCTAAGTTCATCTTTTTCACTCATATTAAGCATATTAATACCAAGATAAGGTCTCTTAATATCTCTTCCTTTTTCAAAAGTGTCTAAATACTTATTTACATCCTCTATAGGCACTGCAAAAGCCATACCTTCAATATCAGTATTAACAAATTTCATTGAATTTACTCCAATTACTTGACCGTTAGAATTGCAAAGTGGTCCCCCGCTTGAACCTGGGCTCATCGCAGCATCAGTTTGTAATACTTTCATGACATAGTCATCACGTTCTCCTGCAACATTTACACTAACCATTCTATCTTTACCAGATAAAATACCTTTTGTAACTGTGCCTTGATATTCATCACCTAAAGGTGTGCCTACTGTAAAAAGTGTTGCCCCAAGAGGAGTATTTTTACTACTTCCAAAGTCTGCAACTTTTAAAGAAGTTCTAGATTGAATTGATAAAACTGCAATATCTAAGTATTTATCTCCACCTAAATATTTACCTGTAACTGCTTTACCACTAGATAAAACTACTTTTGCCGAATCACTTCTTTGGACAATATGATAATTCGTAATCACATAAGCTCTGCCACCTCTTTTTTTATAAACAAAACCAGTACCAGTAGTAGTTTTTTTATTACCACTATAACTTGAAATATAAACTACCGAGTCATATACTTTTGAAACACCAGCACTTACTCCATCAGTAGCTTTTGTTTTGGAACTAATATTAGTAAGACTAATATCTTTATTTCCACATCCTTTTAAAGAACTAAGTACTGCAAGTACTATAAAAAGTATGAAAATTATAATAAGAATATTCTTAAATTTCTTAGAACCAAAATCCATTTTATATGTGTCAACTTTATAATTTAAATTATCATTATTTTTAGTAACTTCAACATTTCCCTTTTCTTCATTATTCATTTATAACAACTCCCCTGCACTAGATTTCCTTAAGTTCTTTCCAATTATTAGGAAATCCCATTCTATCCAATACCTTACTAATTGGAATAGATTTTAAATTATAATCTAAATCTTCAATTAAAAAATTAATTTCATCGACTAGTAAATCAAATTCTTCTTTTTTAAGTACCTTTTTAAATATAATCATTAGAGCAAATAAATCATTAGTGCCACTTACATATTTATCATCAATCTTTTCTATTCCAAGTAATTCATGATACTTAGTACCATCAATATACTTTTGAGTTCTATTTTCATAAACTATATCTTCATGTGCACATAAATTTCTATAATTTGCAAGAAGATCTAGATATATAGAAAAAGATTTAAAGTCTATATCATATATATCAAGTATTACATCCCTATCTTCTTTTTTTAATATATCAAACAGCTCTGAAACTACTCCAAATGATAAAACTTTAACTAAAACCCAAAGTGGTATATATCCATAATTATCAAGATAATGTTTAGTAGCACTATGAACTGGTGCATTATTTTTAATTTGTCTTTTCATCTTATTAATTAAATCTTTTACTTGTCTTTTTTTCTCTCTATTAATATCAAAATTTTCTAAAGATAAATATTCTTTTTCACGATATCCATATTTTTTAGATAATTGATAAGAAATAATAGATTTAAGGTTGTTTTCTATAAGTAATATATTTTTAAATAAGACATTACGTAGTTTTCTATCAAATAGAAATAAACTATATAATTCTTCAAAAGTAGTACTACCTATGTATATCTTTTCATTTCTAGATTTAACAAAAGGATAACGATAACCATTTAAGAAAAAGTAATTTTCCCTTAAAAGTACATCTTTAGCAAAATCTTCATTGTTAATTATAAGCCCTTTTCTTTTTAAAATTTCTATTTGTTCATCTAAAGTTTTAAAAGTTTTAACACTCATAAAATCACCTTAACAAAATTATATCATAAAACCTTAAATAACTAAAGAAATTATGACAAAATAATATATGTAAAAATACATTATTATTTACATTAAATTATTATAATTAATTATTCTAATTATTATTAATGTAATGAATATACACTTTCTTAAAAGAAAAACTATATTTTGGATTTTATTATTAATTAGTTATATAGTTTTATATTAATAATTCAAACACTTTATTTAAATTATTATAAATAGTAAAAAAATATACCATATAAAAAGAGAATTGTTAAACTCTCCATTATATTATTCTTTAATTTTTTTATTTATCTAAACCTATTGCAAATTTAATTGCTAATAAT
>CAJONL010000124.1 GCA_905235875.1 uncultured Bacilli bacterium | reverse complement strand
GTATTTTGTTTCCACCATTGACTCATACGAACCATAGCTTCATAAATTGAACTATCACCATGAGGATGGTAATTACCCATAATGTGTCCAACTGTTTTAGCACTTTTCCGATATGGTTTATCATAAGTATTACGTTCTTTAAACATACCATATAAAATTCTTCTTTGAACAGGTTTTAATCCATCACGAACATCTGGTATTGCTCTATCTTGAATTATATATTTAGAATATCTTCCAAATCTTTCACCCATTATTTCTTCAAGTGCATAATTATGTATTTTTTCTAAAACATCACGCATTATCTATCACCATTTTTTATTATAACGAAATTATAATTGTTTTTCAAATATTTAAAATACTTTTACGTAAAGATTTTAAAATATAGTTATTAAAGTTCTATTTTTAGTTTTTCATTTTTTACATCATATCAAAAAGTGATAATTGACTTGATTCTGGCAAATCTTTAAAAATACCCATCATCCTCATTTTTTCTATAGTAGTAGAATTTACTTTACATCTTTTTTGCATATCTTCTACACTTAAGAATTCTTTTATATTTCTTTCTTTTATAATACTTTTTGCAACAGTATCTCCGAGTCCATCTATGGCTCTAAATGGTGGAATTAAACTTTTTTTATCTTCATCTATTACAAAATTATGTCCATCACTTTTTTCTAAGTCAATCCCTTTAAATTTCAAACCTCTAGCAGTCATTTCTTTAGCTATTTCTAAAGTAGTAATAAGGTCACTTTCTTTAGGTGTTAATCCAAACTTTTTCATACTTAGTTCATTAAGTCTTTCACATATTTTATCGTAACCTAGTTCCATTACTTCTAAGTCAAATGCTTCACATTTTATACTAAAAAATGTGGCATAATATTCAATTGGTCTATTTATTTTATACCAAGCTATTCTAAAAGCTGCAGATACATAAGCTGTTGCATGAGCTTTTGGAAACATGTATTTTATCTTATCACAAGAGTCTATATACCACTGTGGAATATTCTTTTCTTTTAAAAGCTTTTTATATTCATCCCATTTATCTTTCATTTTAACTTGTCTTCCTTTACGAACAAGTTCCATTATTTTAAATGCATCTATTGGTTCTACTCCGTTATTAGATAAGTATACCATTATATCGTCACGACAGCCGATAGTCTCTTTAAATTTACAAACTTCGTTTTTAACTAACTCTTCAGCATTACCATTCCATACATCTGTACCATGGGATAGTCCAGATATTTTAACTAGTTCAGCAAAAGTTGTAGGTTTGGTTTCTAAAACTATTCCAATTACAAATTTAGTAAATTCAGGTAGTCCTAGACATCCAATTGGGCAACCTATTTGTTCTGGTGTTACTCCTAGAGCTTTAGTTGAAGTAAACAAGCTCATTACTTCTTTATCATCCATTGCTATAGTCATTGGATCAATTCCAGTTAGATTCTCAAGCATTTTAAATATTGTTGGATTATCGTGCCCTAGTATATCTAGTTTTAAAAGGCAATCTTCAATATCGTGATAATTAAAATGAGTTATTGCCCATTCTGCTTTTATATCATCAGCAGGAAAAGCATATGGAGTAAAATCAAATATTTCTTTATAGTCAGGTACTACTACTATTCCTCCAGGATGTTGCCCAGTTGTTCTTTTTACGCCTGTAACCCCTCTTGCTAGTCTTTCTATTTCAAGTGATCTAATTCCTTCGATACCTCGATCCTCATAGTAACCTTTTACAAAACCAAAAGCAGTTTTTTCAGCTACTGTACCTATTGTTCCAGCGCGAAATACGTGATCTTCCCCAAAAAGAACTTTAGTATATTCATGGGCACGAGCTTGATAATCACCTGAAAAGTTAAGATCAATATCAGGTACTTTATCAGCATCAAATCCTAAGAAAGTTGCAAATGGCATGTCTTGCCCATCTTTTCTAAATTTAGTTCCACACTCGCATACTCTATCAGGAAGGTCGTATCCAGATGGATAATCTTTACCATATGGAGTACCATTTTCATCATTAAAAATACTCTTTTTACAATTTGGACATACGTAGTGAGCAGGAAGTGGATTAACTTCAGATATACCAAGCATTGTTGCTGCAAATGATGAACCAACTGAACCACGAGAACCTACTACATATCCATCTTTATTACTTTTTTCAACTAATTTTTGGGATATTAAATAAATTGAATCGAATCCACCATTAATAATACCATTAAGTTCTGATTCTAAACGTTCTTTTACGTTATCTGGAAGTGGATCTCCATAGATAGAAGTTGCTTTATTATAACATATACTTCTTATAGTCTCTTGACTATTTTCAAAGATTGGTGAAAATGGTATTCCACCTGTATCTGGTATTATTTCAAAATCTTCGATTTGGTCAGCTATTTTATTAGTATTTTTTATTACTATTTCTTTTGCTTTGTCATCTCCTAGGAAGCTAAAATCATCAAGCATTTCTTTTGTAGTTCTAAAATGAAAACTTGGAATACTTTTTATTTCACGTCTATTTAAAGGATGCCTTCCTCCACCAGGTACTTTTTGATTAACAATTATTTCACGATATATTTTATCAGATCTATCTAAATGATGAACATCTCCTGTTGCACAAACAGTTTTTCCTCTTTCAGATGCTACCCTAAGTATTTTATTAATATTTTCTAACACTTCATTTTCATTCTTGAAATCAGATAAATCTATTAAATAAGAATATACTTCTGGAGGTTGCACTTCGATAAAGTCATAAAAATTCATAAGATCACCAAGTTCTTCTCTTGACTTAGTTCTTGCCTTTCTAAATATCTCAGAATTAGCACAACCTGATGATACTAATAATCCTTCTCTATGTTTTTCTATTTCACTTCGAAGTATCCTTGGAGTTTTATATAAATATTTAGTACTTGCATAACTTAATATTTTAAATAAGTTTTTTAGACCTACACTATTTTTTACTAAAAGATTTACGTGAAACATTTCTCCAAATTTATGGATTTCATCTTTACTTACTAAAAGATCTATATCACTCATTTTTTCTATTTTACGTGTTTTTAATTTTTCAAGCATTTTTGCAAAAATTTGAGCAGTTGCATCAGCATCATAATCAGCCCTATGATGCCCATCTTCATCAAATTCTATTCCATATCTTTTAACTAAAGCAGAAAGTGAATGCCTATGTGAATCAGGTTCTAGTGCACGTGATAGTTGTAACGTATCAATTACTGGATTTTTGTATTCACCTAAATTATATTTTACATAGCACATTTGAATAAATGATGCATCAAATTTAGCATTATGCGCAACCATTGGACAGTCTCCAGTCCACTTTATAAACTCTTTTACTGCTTCTTCTTCCTCTGGGCAGTCCTCTAGCATCTCATCAGTTATATGAGTTAAATTAATTATAGTTTGAGAAAGTTTTCTTTTAGGATTTATAAGTAAATCAAATTTATCTATTATTTCACCATTTTTAAGTTTTACTGCTCCGATTTCAATAATAGAGTCACCACCACCAGCATTAAATCCGGTAGTTTCTAAGTCAAATACAACGTATGTATTATCCTCTAAAATAGAATCATTACCTCTTAGTACTAAGTCTATGTCATCATCTATCATGTTAAGTTCTAATCCAAATAATATTTTAATATCTTTTTTGAATTTCATAGCTTCAGGGAATGTCTGAATACCATTATGATCAGTTATAGCAATAGCTTTATGTCCCCATTTTATAGCTCTTTTAATTAAGTCAGATACTTTTACTACTCCATCCATCCCACTCATCATAGTATGTGCATGAAGTTCTACTCTTTTTTCTTCTTCAGTGTCCATTGGTATTTCTTTTTGTTTATCAAGTTTTTCAATACACCTTGCATTTATTACAAAGTCATTATAAAAATTATTATGTTTTACATACCCATTAATCCTATAAAAGGAACCTTCTTTTATTTCACTTAGACACTTATTCATTTCTTCTTCAGTGTTATTATAAATAGTTACATACATGCTAGTAGACTCATCAGTAACCTTTAAATTAAGCATATACATGCCTTTCTTTTGAGGCAAATTAATACCAAATACTTCGACTTCAACATTAACGCTTGATAATTCACTATCTATATCAATTAACTTAGTAATATCTCCTTTTACTTCTCCGAACAAGTTTTTCTTTTCTCTTTTATATTTAGGTTTATATTCACCACCTTTGTAAAAGTTATTACTATTAGAATTACTATTACCAGTGTTTTCATTATTATTACTAATAGGTTTAACGTACTCTACATTATTCCTATCCTTTTCTATTTCTTCTCTTATTTTATTTCCTTTTTCTAAGTTTAATTTAGGACTAAGTTTAAATTTATATCCATAACTATTTATAAAATCATTTATAAAATCCATTTTAGATAAAATAGTAAGCTGTTCACTTTTATTATATACTTCGATACTAAAATTATCATTTTCTTTTAAAAGTCTATTATGAAACATATCATAGTACAAACTATTATTATTTAATAAATAAAGTACTTTACTATAGTACTCATCAAATAGTGATAAATCTTCTTCTTTTACTTCTATTTTAAGGATATATTTTACTTTACTTTCTACATAACTATCTAAGCATTTTAAAAAAGTATCTAAAGTACTATATTTAAAATTAGTATTATTTTTTATATGAATAGTCCAACTATCACCATTTACTACTATTTTATTAAAAGATGCATTATTAAATTCTTTATATAATTCACTAGGAAACTTTATTTTATTAAGTAAATCTTCTACTCTTTTATCCATAACTCACCTACAACATTTCTATTTCTTCTACTGGTACTATTTTCTTTTTCATTATTTTTTTCTTATTTTTAGTTAAAAAATATATAAATTCATCTATATTTAATTTCTTAAGTAACTTTTCATATTTATAGTCATTTTTATCAAAAAATATATTATCTCTAATCATATATTTATCAAAAGCCTCTTCTTTAACTCCAAGATACATTAAAAAATAAGGATATATTTTTTCCTTTAATTCTTTATTCTCTTTTTTACCATAATGATACTTACTTTTACCAGTAACTCTAGTATAAAGTTCATTAGTAATACATAGTTCACAAATAACATCTAAAATTTCTTTTTCTTTTGTTTTTGTTTTAAATATTTCATTTTTAACTATTTTATATATTAAATACGTAAGGAAATTATCTTTATCTCTTAAAATAATTTTTTTACCTACTATAATTACGCTATCATTAAGATCGGTTTCAATAATATCTAAGGATGGATGAACTACTAGTATTTTGTACTTATCATCTATATTTTTTTTAAGTATATTAAATAACTCTTTATTATATTTTTTCTTATTTAAATCCCAAGCTTCTAGAACACTTAATCTATATCTATTAGTATCTATTTTAATCTTTTTATATAAAGGATTAGACTCTAAAAGATTATAGATTAAATCATCTTCAGGTATAAAATTATCAAGCTCTTTAATTATTTTATCTTTATCCTGATGAACTTTAGAATACTCTTTTCTATTCATTGTCCAAATATCTTGTTTCAAGAGATGAAACTCTGTACTTACTGAAGACTGAAATAATAGGTTCCACATAAGTAAATATTTGTTAGTTATTATATCTAATTTCAATTTTACCACCTTATAAATATCTTATCATAAACTAGTATTTAATGAAAAGAAAAATATATATTTTTTAATGTAATATATAAAGGTATACTTAAAACAATTCCTGTAAGATTAAATAAAAAGCCGAATATAAAACATGATAAGAATACTTCGATAAAATTAATATTTAAATTATTTTTATATATTTTAACTTCTAGAAAATAATTATTAAAAATTGGTATTATCATTAGTAAAATACTAGTTAAAATAAATAATTTATACCCTAAAAGTCTTGTTTTTAATATCACAAATGTAACTAATATTATTTGTCCAATGAAAGGAAGTAAAAAGTTTAAAATAGATAAAAAACTAATAAATAAATATTTAGGATGACCTATTATATAGAATAATACTAAGTATATTAAAGCTTCAAGAAAAATAATAAAATAAAAGCTTTTATAAAAATCGAGTAATGACTTATCTATTATTTTATATATTTTATATTTAGAAAAAAATTTTCTTATCCTATCCATATTAAAAGTGAAATAAATAGTTAAAACTATTATAAAGATAATATTAGTAACAAATGAATAACTATTCTTTATTAAATGAAATGAATAATTAGTTTTAAATAAAGTATTTAAGTAATAATTTATTTCATCTTTTAAACTTAAGTACTCTACTTTTATGTTTTGATATAAAAAATAAAATGATAGTATTAGTATTAAAGATACTATAGATAAAACTATAAAACAAGATAAATTATATGATATTTTTTTATTTAAGTATTTTACTATAGGATAAAAAGAATAGCTTATAAAAAACGATAAAACTATTGGAGTTAATACTTCATTTAATACAAATAAATAGTTTTTAGATATATATAAAATCAAAGTAATAATAGCAAGTAATACTAAAGTATTTATAAATTTATAGTTTAATTTATTCATACTTTATATTATTTTTTATTAATAAAAAAAGACCTGATTTATAATGTCAAACTTATTAATTTTTTATTAATATATTAAATAAGGACATAGTTTTATACTAAGTCCTTATTTTTCTATAATTATAGTAATTGGTCCATCATTTATTAGACTAATTTCCATATCAGCTCCAAATAATCCTGTTTCAGTATGAATAACTTCATTTAATTTTTTATTAAATAAGTCATAAAGAATAGTAGCTCTATCACCACCTAGTGCTTTTATATAGGTTGGTCTATTTCCTTTTTTTGCATCACCATATAAAGTAAACTGTGATATAGATAAAATAGTACCATTTATATCTTTTACACTTTTATTCATAACACCATTATCATCATCAAATATTCTTAAATTTGTTACTTTATTAACCATCCAATCTATAGTAGACTCATTATCACCTTCAGTAAATCCTACGAGTAACATAAGTCCTTTTTCTGTTTTACCAATTATTTTATCTTCTACTTTGCAAGAAGATGATTTTACTCTTTGTACTACTACTTTCATTAATTATTTATCCTTTCTACATCAGATACATATTTTATTTTTTCAAGCTTATTAATAAAACTATTTAACATATTTAAATCTTTTACTAATACAATAAGTTCATAGACATTATTCATACTTTTATTAACTAAATTAATTTTTTCTACTGTAACTTTTTCTGATGCGCTTTCTTTTACAATATCAAATACTATATTCTCTTTAGAAGTAGTATGAATATATAAAACACTGTAATAAGTACCACTTATATCATTATTCCAAGTAGCTTCGATTACCTTTTCATTTAATAAATCTATATTAGGACAATCTTTCTTATGTATCCTTATACCTTTACTTTTAGTAATAAAACCTACTATAT
>CAJONL010000123.1 GCA_905235875.1 uncultured Bacilli bacterium | reverse complement strand
GTTCAATTCTCCTCATCTCCACCAATAAAAAATTATTGACTACAAATAGTTATTTTTATTTATAGATAGAATTGGGTGAGTTTATGAAGCCTATTGGAAACAATAAAAGGAAATATACTTTGTTATTTTTTTTGCTTATTTTAATAATTTCTTTGACTTACTATAGTATTTTTAATGAAACTAATTATAGATTACTATTCGAAAGTATTAAGAGTATAAAAATGAGATATATGTTTCTTTGCTTAATTATAGTTTTTCTATATTTTATAGCACAAGGTATATATATGAAAATAGTATTAAAAATACTTAATAAAAAAATATCACTTAAAAAAGGAACATTTTATTCAATGATAGAATTTTACTTCAGTGGCATTACACCTTCTTCAACTGGAGGTCAACCAATAGAGTTATACTCCATGACAAAAGATGATATTCCAATTAGAAAAAGTTATATTACGTTACTTGTTAATACTATTTACTTTAAATTAATTTTACTTGTTTTAGGTTTATTATCTATAGTTCTAAAACCTCAATATATATTTAATTATTCAAGTATATATTTAGCTTTTTTTATAGTAGGATTTCTAGTTGATATATTTATGTGTGTTATTTGTTTTATGCTTATTTTTAAACAAAAATATGTGAAAAATATATTAAACTGGATTATAAAAGTAAGTTCTAAAACAAAATTATTTAGAGAAAAAGTAAAAAAAATAAATGTTAGTGAAGTTTTAAAAGATTATAGGGAAGAACTAGTTTACATTAAGAATAAAAAGTTACTTATGTTTATTTCTTTTATAGTAACTTTTATTCAAAGAATTTTAATGTTTTCAGTAGCATATATAATATATAGATCGCTTGGATTTACAAAATATAATTATATAGATTTGCTAATGATTCAAGTGAGTGTTCAAATTGCTGCAGAAGCTCTTCCAATTCCAGGTGGAACTGGTCTTTCTGAAAAAGTATATCAAACCATATTTGTAACTATATTTGGTGTAGCTTTCGCAGATATTGGTATGATACTTACTAGAACATTTACATTTTATATACCAATTTTATTAACAGGATTTTTAGTTTTAATAACATTATTTAAAAAATCAAAGAAAAATGAATAGTTTTATGCAGTATATATGGGGGAATTATAAATGAATATGGAAAAAAGAATTATCAATAGAAAGATTAAAAATTTAAAAATGTACAATGAATTAAATAATTTTATTACGAATTTGGGGTGTGTATTAAGTTTAACAAGCGGAAGTTTTGTATTGATAGAAAATTTTGAAAATGTACAGTCGAATCATTTGTTTATCACTACTTGTTCTATGTATGGAGCTGGTGCTATTTCAAATGTTATAGTAAAGCAAAGAATAAAGTTTTTAGAAACTAAAAAGAAAAATGACTAAACAAGGTGGAAAAATGGATAAGATACAAAAAGACAATAAGAAAATTAAAAATTTAAAGGTATTTGATAAGGCAATAAATTCTGCTTTTGTTTTATCACAAGTATGTTTTATAACTGGAGGAGTTGTCTTATTTTCCAATAATTCATTTGATTATTTACCAAATGGTGCAGAAAAAATAGTATTACTGGGAAGTGGAGTTGCCATGGCAGCTAGCTATATAAGTTCAGCTGCAGGCGTAATTTTAGATAAAAAGGAAAGTATGACTGAAACAGAAGAAAAAAAGAAAAAAGCACTTAAAAAATCAAAAATCTAATTTGACAACTAAATCTCTTTTTGTTAGAATAACTAATTGCAACTTTAAAAAAAGAGGTGTATGTAGTATGTTTTATGATGAAAAACAGGCAATTGAGTTGTGCGAGGAAGAACCCACGCGGATTTTTGATTTAATAGATGAAGGGCACATTGAAATATTAGAAAGACTAATAGAACGAAGAAATATTGATATTAATCAAAAGAATAAAAATGGTGATAATATAATAATGTATTTGTTCAAAAAAGGTAATTATGAGTTAGTATTAAAGCTAATGCGAAAAAGAACAATTGATATTAACCACCAAAATAATGAAGGGAATACATTAGCACATTTAGTGGTTACAAAAAAATATCTAGATGTCATTGATATAATAAATGCTTTAATGGTAAATAAAAAATTTATTCCTAACATTAGAAATAATGAAGGAAATACAATTTTAGATGTTTCAATGAAAAGTGAGAATGTTTATGTCACTATGAAAATACTTGAAGATAAAAGATTTAATAATATAGATTTAGTATCTTTTAAAAATTTATATGAAAAGTATATAAAAAATAGTGAATACGGAGTTTATTCTAAAATGACTAATTTAGAAACTATTGTTGATAATCTAAAAGGAAGAGAATTACTTCCTAAGGTTAAAAATATAATAGAAGTAATAATTAGAAATTTTGAAGAAATAAAGAAATTAATTAAAGATAATAATATTAAAGCAATAGATAATATGCTTTATCAAGCAATATAAAAAAATAATGGTAGATTTACTTTTAATTTACCATTTTCTTTTATATAATAGAAAAGTAAAAAGGAAGTTGATATTATGAATATGCCATGTCTTAAAGAAGCTAGAAAAAGAACTAAAGATGAAGTTATAACACGTAATTATAATTTTTCTTTAGATAAAAAAATAAAAAATAAAAAGTTTTATATAAAAACTTATGGCTGTCAAATGAATGAACATGATAGCGAGAACATGAGGGGTATTTTAAAAAAAGAATTAGGAATGATTGAAGTAGATGATATGGAAAATGCTGATCTAATAATTCTTAACACTTGTTCAATAAGAGAAAATGCTCACAATAAAGTATTTGGTATGTTAGGCAGAATAAAGCATTTAAAAATATCTAAAAAAAATATAATAGTAGGTCTTAC
>CAJONL010000122.1 GCA_905235875.1 uncultured Bacilli bacterium | reverse complement strand
TCTATTCTTTAATTGTTCTTTTGATTATTGGATTATTCTCGTTTGCTTGTTTTTCGGCTCTTTTCTTTTGGTCTCTTGCAATTTTTTTGGCTTTGGCTTCTTCTCTCTCTTTTTCCTTTTCGGCTTTTTCTTCCATTCTAAAGTTGTAATCTTCGGCAAGTGTTTCAGCATTTTCTTCGGCATCTAGTTTTGGAACGACTACATCTATTCTTACAGTTTTAGTAATCTCGCCATCAGGTGTATCAAAAGTAAAGTCTTTCGCGAACTTTGTGCCTTCGACTTGTAAAAAATTTACTAGCCCATTTGCCTTAATTTCTTCCATTGCCATACCTCTTGCTATTTCATTGATTTTTGCGATTGTTAATTTTGCCATAATAACCACCTAACCTTTCATTTTTTTATTTTATTTTTATGACTGTTTTCAGACAATTCTCAACAGTTTTTACTTGCCTTTGTTATATTTATTATAACATACTTTTTAAAGATTGTCAATACTTTTTAAAAAAGTTTTATTAAATTATCTTCATATTTGATTTTGAGCTTTTCAGCATTTTCGGCTATTATTATTGTTTTTTTATTCTCAAAACCATATTTGTGTATTGCATTGTCAACTAATTTGTCAATTATTTTTGTTATTTCTTTACTCATTTTTATCACTTCCTTTATTAATATTATTATACTATATTTTAATGTTTTTGTCAATAGTTTTTTAAAAGTTTTTTAAAATTTTATAAAGTTCTATCAAATTATTGAAATCTTTTTGATTTACATAATAATTATAAACTTTTTCACCTATTTGCATTTTGCCACTTCCTTTATCTAATATTATTATACTACTATTATATGCAATTGTCAAGGAAATATACGAAAAAAATTAAAAAAATTTTTAAAAACTTAAACCTATTGGAAGAGTAAGAGTTGCTTGTTTTTAATCGAACATTTGTTCGGCGCGCCGGAGTAAAAGTAAGTTATTATGTAAACCAAGGTCCGGCGCTCAGTTAACATAAAATGTTAATAATAATAGTAAAAAAATAAGGGAATTTCCCTTATTTTATAATTTTCGAATATTCGTCCATAAACTTTTGGTTCATCATTGCGAAATCTATCGCCCATTGGGTTGCATTTTGTTCTAGTGGTAATCTCACATATAATCTATTAAAATCTCTTGCACTAATCATATTTTTTTTAAATAATTCTTCTAGTAAAGCGTTGTCTTTGTCCCATTCTCTTTCATTCTCTTCGGTGTATGTATAAATATGTCCTATTTCGTGTAAAATACCTAAAATAATGTCATTATATTTACATTTGGGATTTAATTCATTTACTAATTCTAAAAAGGTTTCAATGTCGATTTCGTCACTTTCAAAAGCAACATAAATTATTTTGTTTTCAATATCGCATTGTAATGCCTTTCCTTTTTTAACCTTTATATTTTTATCAATTATTTTTACAAATTTTTTTACAACTCTCATTTTGTTCATCGTTCTTCAACTCCTTTCTTGATAATATTATATCATTTTTTAATTAGAAAGTCAATACTTTTTACAAAATTTTATCACTTATTTTTGGCGCAATATACCAACAAATTGGGCAAGGTAACAAAGCACTTAATATGAATATTGTTGAACTTAATTGTTCAAAATGAAAAAATAAACCAATTGCAATATAAATTAAACAACCACCACCAAAAGCACAAATTGAAATTATTGTTATTAAAATGATTTCTAAAATAGTTTTAATTATTTTCATCTTTATCGACTCCTTTACTATAATAATTATACTACATTACTTTATATTTGTCAATGTTTTTTTAGATTTTTTTCTATTTTTTATTATGTGAAGAATTAAGCAAAATGGCGCACATAATACAACTATCCACCAAGTAAATAAATAAAAGAACCACTCATCTAAACAACCATTACCAAAAATCTCATCTAATGCAAATGCTATTCCTATTATTAAATACATTACTAACATACCTAACCAAAACATTTTTTATCACTCCTTTTCTTTAACTATACTTATTATACTACTATTATATACAAATGTCAAGTAAAATATACAAATTTATTAAAAAATTTTATTTTATTGTAACATATTATGTAAACCAAGAAGCGGTCCGGTCGTCGGTTGACATAATATTATTTTATGTAAAAATAAAAGTTGCCTAAGCAACTTTTTTGTGGTATTCTCCAGCAAGCCCTGTAAATGTCTTCTTTGAAGCTTTTGTGAGATTTAAAACATCTTGCAAGTATTTCAGTTTCAACTTCCACATCTCTTATGCCAATATGCTCTTCTTGAAAGTTTTCTTTTTGTGATACATAACCGAACATTCTTTCAGCATTTGTTATCAAATTATTTTTTTCATTTCTAATATTTTCCCATTGAAATGTTTTTTGCGTTCCTAATACTTGACAAGCGATGTGCCATATGTCGCATATTTCAGTACCATAAGGAAAGAACCAACGACAACCACTACCACTAATATATCTAACTGTATTATTTAAAGTCGTATAATCAAATAAAGCATTGTAAGCATATACTTTTTTAATGTTATATTCTTGCATTTTATTATGAATTAATTTTCTTGCTTGCCAAATTGTCATTTTTTGGCGACTTCCATTTTGTAATTCTTTGAAGTATTTTGGTAATTTTTTACGATAATAAGCTGAACTCATTAATTCTTTCCAATCAAAAATTTCATTAATTGCTATAGAAAATTTTTCGTAAATTCTTCCTTTTTTGTCGGCAATTGCAAATCCTATATCATATACCAAACCATCGTTTGGTGCTCCTTTTTTCATAATACTATTTGCAGTTTCAACATCTAATACTAAAAAGTATGTTATCCTTTTATCAATTTTTTTAACCTCATTATTTTTATTTCTTAATATCATTTTTATCAATTCCCTTCTTCTTTAATCTAATAATATTATACTACTTTATCTTTAGTTTGTCAAGTCTTTTTATAAATTTTTTAAATATTTTTCAATCGTAACCTGTTCACCTAATGCAATTCTTTTTGCCTTTTCTTCCTGTTCTTTTTTTCTTTTTTCTTCTTCTATTTCTTTATCAATTTTTATAAGAGTTTCTTCCATTTCCCATTCGGCAAGAATTTGCATAAGTTTTCCATAAACTTTTATAAGTATTTCTTTTCTTAATTTATCATTTTTTGGTATTTCGTCCATGTGTGCATCATCTAAGAAAGCACATACATATTTTTTACTCATTGTTACAAATCTATAATATTTTATTTTAATTCCTATTTTTATTTTTGCTATAAAAATATATTCAGTATATGGTTTTGGTTCTTCTTTAGTATAATCATATCTTGTATTTTTACTTTCGATATACATTTTTAATATTTTCATTTTTATCAATTCCTTTCCTGTTTATCTAAATATATTATATACTATTTATATTTATTTGTCAATACCTTTTACGATTATTTTTCAAAAAAATAATCGTGATATTGGTTAAAAACTTTTATTGTAATTATTCCTTCATCTACTTCATTAATCGCATCTATTTCTATTGAACGAATTGCCATATGATATGTTATTATACAACCTAAAACAAAACCTAATAAAATTAATAATATTTTTTTCATTTAAAATCAACTCCTTTTCTAATCTATATATATTATACTACTATTATTAACAAATGTCAAGTAAAATATACATTTTTTTAAAAAAAATCTTATTATTGTAAGTTGTTATGTAAACCTGAGGTCCGGAGAAGCGGTTAACATAAAATTATGGCGCCGGCGCCAGTTTACATAATGAGTTTACATAATGTTATTTTAAAATATAAAAAAGAAGGCTTAATTGCCTTCTTTCTCCATTTTCTTTTGTTCTCTTAATTTTTTATCTCTTGCAATTTTCTTTTGTTTTGCTTTCTCTTTCTCTTCCTTTGCAATTCTCTTCTCTTCTTGGTCTTGTTCATAAAGCTCTGCAAAGTCTTCGGCGAATTGGCAAGTATCCTCTGGGTCTATTTTTGGAACTACAAAATCAATTCTTACTGGAATTTTTTCTCCTTCGAATTCAACATTTACCATAAATTTTGAACCTGCAACTTTGAATAATTCAGTTCCTAAAACTCCTTCTTTAATTAGCATTTCAAAAGCTCTTTCTCTTAATATTTCATTTTTCTTTGCAACTGTTAATTTTCCCATAACAATTTCTCCCTTCTATGTTTTTGTGAGTTTATCATCTCTCATTTTCTATATTTATTATACACCTTTTTCTTTCGTTTGTCAATAGTTTTTTAAAACTTTTTAAACTTTTTTATTTTTAGTTAACCTTTATTTAAAGGTCAACTCTTTTTATACTTTTGTATTATCTTTTTTATTTTGATTAATACAAATCTTAAACCTACATAAGTTTTCGTTTGTCCTGTTCGTTTCATTTCCTCGTTCTCCAATGGTTCATATTTCTCCAATAATCTTTGTATTAATTCATATTCCTCTATTGTTAAATGGTCTATATATTTATTTGCCATATTGTATCAACTCCTTTCCCTTCTTTATTATATTATACTATAATTATTTCCAAAAGTCAAGTAAAATATACATCTTTTTTAAAAAAATTTAATTTTTCAATATTGAGATTAGAGAATTTTACATTCCTCTAATTCCCATTATTAAAGCTATCGCACCCATTATCGTTGCACCTATTACCCATCTTATAGTTATAGCAGTCAACCAATTTACTAGCATTTCAGCCAATAAAACTAATCCTACTACAACCACCAATAAAACAATTCCTTTTACTAACTCTTTAACTATTTTTTTCATTTCTTTATTCTCCTTCCTCTAGGCTTTACTTATTTAGTAAAGCCCATTGATATATTTTTTTATCACAAGTTCTAATTCTAATGTTGTTGCTACTCTCTACTACTCCGAAAGTTTCTAAGAATTTTTTACCTTCTTGCCAGTCCATTTGTATAGCTATAAGCTTGTCATTTATTTCTACTATATAAATTAACCCTTGACTTGCATCTACTTGAACATAGTTGTTTATTTTTTCTTGTAGATTTTGACCTTGTGCTTTCAGTTCACACTTGTAGCTTTTTACATTCCATTCTACATCATTAATTTTTATGTCGCCAGCTTGAGTGTGTGGTACATTCTCTAGTTCTAGCTCTTCGTATCCGTTAGCTTTGCGTAGACTGAACTCTAAAGCTCTACCGCGATTGAATTTTAAGGTTGTTTCAGGTTCTATTTCCAAAAAATATTTACTTCCTTTTAACTCATTATTAAATTGAATTTTATTATACATTTCAAATTGTATTAGGTTCATTTCGTTTCCCTTCCCTTTCCCTTAACTTGATTATATTATATACTATATAATATAAAAAGTAAAACTTCAAAAACGACTGAATTTAACCGTTTTACTCCATTAATCTTATTATATCCCGTTTTTTCTCTTTTATACTCATTTTTTCTAATTTTTTTAATTTTTTTAAAAATTTTTTTCATTCGATTTATAATTAACATAAAATATAATTATGTAACCAAATGAAAATAAAGTTATTATGTAAACTTAATAAAAAAGTTACAACGCATCCGTGTGTTTTCAAGGGGTCTATTCCTTGTGACTCTAAGGGAAGCGGCGAACCCTTAGAAGGAAGCAGGATACCGGGGTTGGTTTTGGGATTTTAAATTTTATGTAAACCGAACGGGCGTTCGCCTGGAAATTACACCAACCTAATAACATTTTTTGAAACTACGCCAATTTAATACTGATTTAATACCAATTTTTCAAAACACG
>CAJONL010000121.1 GCA_905235875.1 uncultured Bacilli bacterium | reverse complement strand
TTATTTGTGACAAAAAACTATATTTTTCATAATATATTTTAGGTGATAATTTATGAATTATAAAATTGTTATTGATCCTGGACATGGTGGAGCCGATCCTGGAGCAGTAAATGGGAACTTAAGAGAAAAAGATTTTACTTTAAGAGTATCTAAGTATATGTATGATAGGTTTAAAGATCTTGGTATACCTGTAAAACTTACCAGAGATAGTGATGAAACTTTATCTAAAACTGAAAGGGTAAAAAGAATATTAAATAGTTTTGGTAATAGGGATGATGTAATATTAATATCTAATCACATAAATGCAGGAGGTGGCGATGGTGCTGAAGTAATTTATGCACTTCGTAATAATGAAACACTTTCTAAAAGTATACTAAATAATATTGCAAAACAAGGGCAAAATATTAGAAGTTTTTATCAAAGGAGACTTCCTAGTGATACTACCAAAGATTATTATTTTATTCATAGAGAAACAGGGAAACTTGAGCCTGTCCTTGTAGAATATGGTTTTATAGATAGTAAAAAAGATGACGTATCACAACTCAAAAATGATATTGAAAAATATGGTGATGCAGTAGTAGAAGCGGTACTTGATTATATAGGCTTTGTACCTAGTAGTGGAGAAAATGAAACTAATATTTATGTAGTTAAAAGTGGAGATAGTTTATGGAGTATAGCAAAAAAATATAATATAGATATTGATGATATTGTTAAAGAAAATAATTTAGGTACAACACTTTTAAAAGTTGGTCAAAAACTAATTATACCAGTTGAAAATAAAGATAATTCAAGTGATTTTTATGTAGTTAAACCTGGTGATACTCTATGGAGTATTGCTAAAAAGTATAATATTAGTGTTGATGAATTAAAAAATATTAATAGTTTAAATAATAATATGTTATCTATTAATCAAAAACTAATTTTACCAAGTTCTAATTATGAAAAATATATTGTAAAAAGAGGAGATAGTTTATGGAGTATAGCACAAAAATATAATGTAAATTTAGATGATTTGATTAATTTAAATAATTTAGATAATACACTTTTAAAAATTGGCCAAGTACTTTTGATACCTTAGATAGAGAAGTTATGCTTTTCTATTTTTTAATTAAATTAATAAATAAAAAAAATACTATATTTCTATAATATCTTTTTTTATTAGTGAATTTCTCTACATACTCCTTGATAAGGAATATAGAAACAATGACTTTTGTATCTGCCTGAATTAGTTTGATCATACCAAATTCCTGGGCATGGATTAGTAGTCCCTGGATTTCTAAACCATAGTGCATTTGTTGCTGGATGATAGTACTCACCTTTTAAAACTCTTTCTGCTAGCTTTAATTCTTTAGTCGTTGCTTTTCCAGAAAATAATGAAGATTTAACACCATAAAATTGATTTTTCTGATAAATTACATCAGTAATTGTTCTGACGTTACTAAAAGTAAGACAATTTGCTAATGTTCTATTAACTATTACATTTCCTACCATTAACATTCCAAGATCTCCATCACCTAATGCTTCTGAACGCATAAGTCTTGCTAGAAGATCTTTTTCTTTATCATTATGCTTAACAATTGCCATATAACCACCTATTTAAGTTTATACCAATAAATAAAAAAAATACCTAAATCGATAAGGTGTTTTTCATTATTATTTAATACAAAATGAGGTTATTTTTAATTACATAGTTGTTATAGCACAACTTATGGAAGAATCTTGGTATAATATAATTAGGTGATTTTATGTCAAAGTATTATGAAGCTTATGATATAAGATATAAGCAGGTTCATAGTAAAGGTTTATCTTGGTCTCCAAGTTATAATACTAAAATAGTTGAAGATATAATTAATAAATATAGTTTGGAAAATAAAAAAATGCTTGAAATAGGTTGCGGTGAAGGAAGAGATGCTAGATATCTTTTGAATAAAAACTATAATGTAATTGCGGTTGATGTTTCACAAGAAGCGATAAATTACTGTATGATTAATGATATAAAACATAAAGACAATTACAAAGTTTTAGATATCTTGAAGGATAATTCATTGGATGATAAATTTGGTTTTATTTATTCAATTGCATGCCTACATATGTTAGTTTTAGATGAAGATAGAAATAATTATTACAAATATATATATAATCATTTAAGCGATAATGGTTTTGCTTTAATATTAACAATGGGGGATGGTATTGAAGAATATTCAAGTGGTACATCAAAGGCTTTTGAAAATATTATAAGAGTTCATCAAGAATCAAATATAGAAATAAAAGTAGCTGCAACTAGTTGTAGAGTAGTTAGTTTTAACACTTTATTAAATGAAGTGAAAAAAGGTGGCTTTGATACAGTTGAATATGGAATAACAGAAATTAATAATCATTTTGATACAATTATGTATATAATAATTAAAAAGCACTAACAATTAGTTAGTGCATTATTTTTAAAATGGCAGGGGTAGCAAGAGTCGAACTCACATCAGCGGTTTTGGAGACCGTTATTCTACCATTGAACTATACCCCTATGACTTCTTTATTATATCACATAATATAGTATTCTTGTCAATTAAAATAAAGTATTTATTAATTAAATTTTTATGTGTAGTTTTTTGCTATTTTTCTTGATTTTTTTTTCTATATATAGTAAACTTTTTTATAGAATAGGATTGGTGGATTATGAGAAAACAAAAAGGAAATAAAGTTATTTTTTTTGCATCAATACTTATTGTTGTTGCAATATTTTTAATTATTGGTGCTGCATATAGTTTTTTTACTTCAAATGATGTAGTAAGGAATTCTCTTACAATGGGGAATCCGGATATTGATTTGGTTGAACCTAATTGGAACCCAGCGAATGCTAAGAATGTAACTCCTGGTATGGTCTTTTTGAAGGACCCGATACTTAAAGGAATTAAAGGTGATAATTATGGAAGAATAGTTGTAGAGTTTTATGATTTAGATGATGATGAAATAATAACAGATTTGAGACGTATTAATAAGATTAAAAGTTTGATTTATTTTGATAAGACATACAATAAAAACAATAACCCCATTACGAGTACTATTAATCCTACAAGTAATTATAGTTTAAATGAATTAAATAGTTTTATAACTTCTGGGAAAGTATATAATTTTTATAATAAGGATGATTTTATTTTAGATACTAAAAGATCTACAGATACAACTTTTATTTTTAATTATAAAAGAGTATTGCATGAAAACGATGAGAAAGTTTTGTTTTCAAATATAGCTATTCCAATTAATTATACTAATGAAGATGTTAATCTTATTGGTAATTTTAAAATAAAAGTATATGCTGAAGCTATTCAATCTGAAAATATTGGTTCAATGGAAGAAGCATTTAGAGCATTGGATGGTGATAAGAGTGAATAATATTTTTAAGAATAAGAAAGTTGGTTTATTAGCAACTATAATTATGTTTATTTTTTCAGCTTTGTGTATTGTTGGTTTATCATTTGCATTAAGAAATGCAACTTTAGAAAGCGATACAATAAATACTATTTCTGTTGGGACAATTAATGGGAAAATAACTGAAGAATATACTGAACCAAATAATTTGACTCCAGGTTCAGAAGTAAAAAAAGTTGTTAATGTTGAAAATACCGGCAGTATTCCAGCTTTGGTTAGAGCTAGTTTTACTAAAGAGTGTGGTTATTCAAGAGATGATAATGGTAATATTGTTAAAGATTCAAGAATTGATACTAGTAAGATATTAATAAATGTTGATGAAAATTCTTGGATTGATGGAGAAGATGGGTATTATTATTATAAAGAAGTACTAGAAGCAGGTGCTACTACAAATAATCCCTTATTTAAAAAGTATACTATTAGTAAGAATGCAGGTAATGAATATAGGAATGCTAAGTGTGATATTATTGTTAGTACTAATATAATTGAAGCTACTAAAAATTCGCTTCCTACTTTATGGGGTAAGACTTATAGAACTTTAAATATGGATGTTCCTAGTGATAATCAAAGACTTGAAGATACGGAAGTGACTTTTATTTCACCTGATGAGAAGTTTAATATAGATGTTAATAAAATAGATTTATTTAATAATTTTAAAAATTTAACTCCAGGTGTTTCTAGAACACAAGTAATAAAAGTAACTAATGCTTATTCTAATAAGCAAGAAATATATTTGAGAGCTGAAAATACTAGTCAAGATTCTAGTAATATTGAAAAAATAAATACTCTTTTGAAAAGATACGCAACAATTACTATTAAAAATGATGGTAATATCATTTATGAAGGACCAATTTGGGGCAATTTAGATAAAGATAGTGATACTATGAAAAATAATATTAGTTTAGGTGAATTTGCAGCAACTGGTTCTAAGAATTTAGTAGTAACACTTTCTGTATCGCAAGAAATGAGTGATGAGTATCAAGGACTTATTGGTAATGTTAAATGGGTATTTGGTACTTATGATAATTCGACTTCAGTTAAAGTACATCATTATCTTGAAAATACTACTGTTCCAATTTCTCCTGATGTAAATATTTCAGGTAATATTGGTGAAACATATGCTACAACTCCTGTTAATGATGATGACTATGAACTTGTTTCTATTCCTGAAAATGCAAGTGGGACTTTTACTGAACAGCCAATTGATGTTATATATTATTATAGATTGAAAAATCCAGTATTTGAAAGTAAACCAAGTGTTACAAAAACTGCAACTGAGGTTTTAACAAATATTAATGATTATATTGACTATAGAATAAATTATACAGCTACACTTTCTAAGTATAAAGGCGATATTAATGTTAAGATTGTTGATACACTTCCTGCTAAAATAAAGGTAAATGAGTCACAATTAGATGGTGGAACTTATGATGCAAGTACTAATACAATTACTTGGAATGTACCTTATCAAAACATTAATACATATTTAAATGGTAATAAGGTTTTAAATGTTTCTAAACATGTTAAAGTTAAATATGAAAGCTATGAGGGCGTAACAAATATTTTAAATACTGTTAGGTCTACTACCAGCTTTACAGGAAACTATAGTCCTATAGTAAATGATGATAGTGCTGATACTAGTGTTGATTTAAAAGGAAGATTAATAGTTCAATATTTAGTTGAAGGAACAGATTATAAGTTATATGATGATGATATTACTGATGATGATATTGGTAAGACATATCATGCAGAGCCTATTACAATTGATGGTTATGAACTAGTTGATCAAACTGATAATACAACTGGAAAATATAAGTTAGAGGATACTATTGTAAAATTTTATTATAAATTATCTGATCCTGTATTTGAAAATGGACCTGAAATTAAAAAAACAGGTACTTCTCGATTAGAATATGCAAGTGATTTTGTTAATTACACTATAAAATATAATGCAACTTTATCTATATATGTTGGTGGGGTTACAGTTACAATTGTTGACACGCTTCCAGGTAAAATAGATAGTAATACTGCTAATCTAGATGGTGGAGTTTATAATAGTGATAAAAATACAATTACTTGGACTGAGAATATTGACAATATTAATACTTTAGAAAATGGTAAAAAAACTATTGAAATTACTAAAAATATTAAAGTAAAATATTTGGATTTAAAAGATATAAGTGAACTTGAAAATAATGTTAAGTCTATAACTTCATTCAGTACTAATCATCCTCCTGTTGAAAATACTGGTTCATATACAACTGAGGTTGATCTAAAAGGTAAAGTAATAACTAGATATTTAAATTATGGTACTGATATAGTTTTGTCTCCTGAGGATGTTTCAGAAGATAAAGTTGGTAAAAGTTATGAAACTACAGAAAAACAACTTGAAGGTTATGTTTTAGTAGAAAAACCTGATAATGCTACTGGTGTTTATACAATTGATGATACTATTGTTACTTATTACTATAGAAAGGTAACTGATGTTAAAGATGGTATAACAAAAGTTGGTCCAGTTAATCAAGTAAATAGTGTTAGGTCATTTACTTATAATATTAGTTATAATGGAAAAGTAACTGAATATGTAGGTGATGCAAAACTTACAATTATTGATTATGTACCTTATGAAATAGATTTGGGACAATCTGATATAGGTACTGGTGTTTATGATAAAAGCAAAAAAACAATTACTTGGGAAATACCTTATGATAATATTGATGCTAGAAATAAATCATATGATATTAAGCAATCATTTGATATAACTTTATTTTTTAAAGATTATCATAATGTTTCTAAATTAGAAAATAAAGTAAAATATGTGCTTCAAACTGATAAGACTACAACAGGTGAAGATACTGTAATTACTAATCTTTATAAAGTTAAGTCTAAGGTAATTATTAACCATTATGTTTATGGAACAAAGAAGAAATTAGTTCCTTCTAAAGTTCTTTTAGGTTATAGTGGTGATAAGTATAAATCTACTGCTAAAAGATCTTTATTGTTGAAAGGTTATAAGCTAAAATATGTCGAAGGAGATCAAAAGGGTATATTTAAGGATATTCCTACAAATGTTGATTATTATTACATTGTAAATGAAAATAATCCATATACTGGTGACAATATTACTGTATATATAATCGCTCTTGGTTCGGTTATAGTTATTAGTAGTTTAGTTATATTCTATGTAAGAAGTTCAAGAAAGAAAAGTAAAATTTAGAGGTGGTGATTGACATGAAAATTAATAAAATACTTTTAATTATTTTGATTTGTATTTTTGCTATTTCAATTGGATTTGCCATAGCTTATTTTACAGAAAGAACTCAAGAACTTTCTAATAATATAACTGTTGGTGATGTTAATACTACTTTAACTGAACCAAATTGGAAACCTGATGATGGTAAAAATATAGAACCAGATAAGAATATTCCTAAGGATCCAAAAATCAGAAATACAGGTTCTAATCCATGTTATGTATATTTACAAATAACAGTTCCAAAGAGTGAGGTAAGGCTTGTAATTGATGAAGAAATGCTTTCTAGTAAACAAAATACTGAGTTATTTACATATAGTGTTAATTCTGATTGGGAAGAAATTAGTACTAATACTTCAAATAGTAATTACAATGTTCATATTTATGCATATACTAAAGAAGTATTATCTTCTAATGAAGAGACAAGTTCAATATTTAATAGTATTAAATTAAAAAATGTTCTAGAAGGTGAGCTAGATTCTAAAAAGGAATATATAGTTAATGTAAGAAGCTATGCAATTCAAAGTGATAAGTTAAGAATAGATGGTGTTACTACTAAGGATAAAATGACTTACGCTTATAATAATTATATAAAGGAGGCTTCTTAATATGAATAAGTTTAAAAATAAAGTAAATTTAATTATTGCTGGAGCCTTATTTGTTAGTTTAACTTTGATATCTGCTGGAGTTTCTTATGCTTATCTATCATCAAATAATAGTATTGATAATAAATTTACAATTGGTAAAAATGACGTAGAGTTAAAAGAAGAATTTGAAAATCCTGATGATATAAGTCCTGGTGATGAAATAAAGAAAAAAGTTTGGGTATTGAATACTGGTAATACATATACTTATGTAAGAGCTAAGATTTTATTTTCAAATGGTGATATGAAACAAAATATTAAGCCTTTGGAAATAGGTGATAATTGGATTTACAAATCTAGTGATAATTATTATTACTACACTAAAGCTATTGAACCAGGTAGCAAGACTACTAATTTAATAGATAAAGTTAAGATAAAATCTGACGTTAATAAAAATGAATTACAATCTTTTGATATAACAGTTTATGTAGAGTCAAAAACTAATAGTAGTGCTACAAATTATAGTAGTGCATGGTAAGAGATTTCGCTTAAAGCGAAGTCTTTTTTATATATTTTTTATTAATTTTTAGTAATTCTTTAATAAATATGGATTCTTTTCCTTTTTGAGTTAAAATATAACTTTTATTTTTGGTTCTAGTTAGAGCAACATAAAACAATCTTCGTTCTTCACCGTATTTAATTTCATTACTTTTTAATGTAACATATTTTAAAATATAATTATTCTTTCTTTTATTAGGAAAACCATTTGAATTATTTAATAAATTTAAAATTATAACATTATCTTCTTCTAAACCTTTAGATTTATGTACAGTTAGATATCTTAGTTTAATATCTTTTTTATTTAGATATATAATATAATTTTTTTCAAATTTAAATTGTTTGCTTTCTTTTAAAAAATTTATATCAAAGTTATTTCTTCCTAGTATAAGAATACATTTATTATTATTTTTGTATAATTTTTCAATAAGTTTTATTAAGGTTTTTTCTAAGTTTTTATAATAAAAGAATTTCAAAAAAAAACTAATTGTAATATTTTTGCAGTTGGAGATGATTTTCAATCTATTTATAGATTTACCGGTTGTA
>CAJONL010000120.1 GCA_905235875.1 uncultured Bacilli bacterium | reverse complement strand
CTTTTACATCTTACTTTAGCTTTTTCATATTTTTCTCTATATCTATCTAGCATAGTAATTTTTTCATTTATATATTCTATCTCATTATTTAAATATTTTTCAAATAAATAAGCTTCCTTATCACTAGGATTATCAAAATAAAACATATCTTCACATTCGTTAAGTAATATATCTGAGTAATTATGAAGTGGTGAAGTTGCATGGCAATAATAGTTTAGATTAAGTCCTTCGTGGCTTGTTTTAGCACTTGAATATATCCTTTCATTACCACATCTTATTGCTTCTTTTACCATTTCTTTATACTTTTTATTTTCATCGACTTTTTCAAGTAATCCTGAAAACCTTTCATCACTATTTGAATGGTATTTATAAATAAATGGTGTTCCACTTAATGCGAAATATTCTGCTATTTTACTATTAGTAAATAAAGTAAATGTTTCAAGTAACTTTTCTGCTGTCACTTCAGTATTATTATCAGCACCTATATATTTCTTATTAATTATATCTCTTAAATCTAATAAATTTTGTATAGTAATATATTCTTTTGGTTCATCTGATTTATATAATGCATTATTAAACTCATCATAATTATAATTATGAGATACATTTACTATTTCTTTTTTTATTTTAAAGTCTACTATTATGCCTGTTTCAGATATTAAAAACTCATAGCATCTTGCATATCTATTACAGCTTTGTTCTAAAGACATATAATATCCTACTATTTCTTTAGGAAATATACCTATTTTTTCCCTATCATTATAAATGGTTTCAACTCTTCTTCTTGCTTCTTCCATTAATAATCCACTTTTTAAGCAAAAACTATTGGGATCAGAAATATATACTTTTAATTTATAAAGTCCATTTTCTTTAGAAATACTAAGCGCATCATCTTTATCATAACCTAATGAGTTATCAATAGTAATTATGTATTCATTATTCTTATCAATTCTAAAAAATGTATTATCTTCTTTACCTAATATATACCCTTCTTCTGTTACATCTTTTTTAAAATATGGAGAAATACCATATAAATTATTTAATTCTTCTTTATCTTCTTCATACATAGGATTATCAAGTTTCTTTTCTAAATGTTTATACCAATGAACAGCTTTATTTATCTGACTACTATTCTTATTTTTATTTTTATCATAATTTAATACCATATGAATACAAGTTTCTATAGCTTTTTCATCTTTTGAAATCTTATCATTCCTAAGTATTTGTTCAAGCAATTCATCAAAGTAAGTAAGATCATAAAAGTCTTTATCTAATACAAAATCATCTATAGCTTTTAAATAACTTTTGGTAAGCATTATTAATATATTTTCATTTTTTCTATTAAATGCTTCAACTAAATAAGAATTATTTTCTACTAAATGTTTAGATAAATTTTTATTTTTTTCTTTAAATAATATATGCTTTACTATATTATAGTTTTCTATTATTGATAAATAATTTATATTAAAACTAATATTAACTTCTAGGTTTTCTAACTTATTAGCTAATTCTTTTAAAGTAACTATTTCTCTATCATCAAAGTTATTATTATCATCTTTTAACATATCTATTATTTTATATTTTTCTTTTTTTAGCATAAAGCATTTATTCATTAAATTAGATATTTCAGATGTTGCAATAAGTTCTAGGAAATCTATTATTTTATAAGATGTTTCTTTATATCTTCCTTCATATTTATCTACTATTAAATCTAAGTATTCAAGTAAAATCTTAAACATATCTTGGTCAAGATTAATTTTAAGTTTTTGTCTTAAGATATCTATACTCCCTGATTCATTTATTCTTTTTATTACACTAGGTGTTAACTCTTTCATTTTCTTCTATTTGGTCCTATTACTTCTATATCTTTAGTTAAAAACTTAATTCTCTCGATTATTCTTCTTGATTTTACTCTATCTACACTTTTATTAGTTATTGCTAAGTGGTCTTCTAGTTCATTTATAGTTAAATTTGAAGTAAAAAATGTAGGTAATTTCTCATCCATCCTATATTGAAGGATTGGTCCAAGTATTTCATCTCTTCCCCAAATGGTAACATTTTCTGCTCCAATATCATCTATTAAAAGAAGTTTGGATTTTTTTACTATATTATATCTATCACTGTATGTTCCTTCAGTACTTCCAAATGATGCTTTTAGGGTTCTTAAAAATTCCGGAAAGCATATAACACAAGATTCTATCCCTTTTTTAGCAAGTTCATTAAAAAGTGCAGAAATTAAATATGTTTTCCCAGTTCCAAAATTACCATGTAAGTATAAACCTTTTACTTCTTTTTCTCCATAATCGTTATAAAAACTATCTAAATACTTAATAACTGGTATTCTTGATTTATCATCAGTATAAATATTTTTCATCTTAGCATCTTTTAAGGCTTTAGGTACATCAAATAAATTGAGCTTATTCTTATAACTATTATCTCTTAAATATTTATTTTCATACTTACAAGCTTCATAAGTAAATACAATACTTCCTTCATCTGTTTTAGGTGTTTTTCTATAGCCTGTTACCATGTTTTTGCAAAACTCTAATCCTTTACAATTAGCACAATTTAAAAGTTCATTTTTACAGTCTTCAATACCTGATGTATTTTTGTATAGTACTTCTCTATCAACTTTCAACTTCTCTATAATTTGTCTAAAAGTTGGATCAGACAGTTTTGAATTAAAATTTTCTTTTAAGTTATCTTTTACTTCAAGCATACCTTTTAATGTCTTCATAACACCACCATCTTTATTGTAACATGGATAATAACAAATCAAAAGAAAAAATCTATAATTTTACTTATAGATTAATTATTTTTATCAATATTTCTATTTATAGTACTATTTTTTATTTTTTCTTTAATATCACTTATGCTAAATTTAGGAAATGCTAAAAGCAATCTTCTTTTCAAGGCAGATTCTTGTTCAAAAACACCTTTTACATAATTATTAACATCTATAGTCATATCACGCCCTGATATTTTTCTTATTGTTTTTTTATAGCTGTTAATAATGTTAAATGAAACTATTATATCCATAATCATAAATATTAAAATTACTATCATTATTATAATTTGAATATTATTTGGTATTAAAGCAAGCATTTTTAACACAAATGGATTTACTACATACCATAGAAGAAGTATACCAACTCCGAATGGAATCATAGTCTCTAGACATATTCTTCCATTTAAATTAAATTTTCTATTGGAATAATCCCACCATCTAGCTTTAAACAGCTTTTCCATTATAAAACTAGTAAAGTATTCAAGTACACTACAAATAACTACCCCATTTATAAATAAAGTTACTGGATGATGTGCAAAGTCCTTTAAAAGAACTAAAATCAAAACACTACCTAACCCATATATAGGACAATATGGTCCGATTAGAAATCCTCTATTAACAAACTTTTTATCATCATATAAACTATATATAACTTCGAGTATCCAGCCAATAAATGAGTATATAAAGAATAGTAAAAAACAAGTTTTAATATCCATATTATTCTCCTTATATTATTTTTCTTTTTTATTTTTCTTTTCAACTTTAGGAAGTTCAATATTTACACTAAATAGTTTTTTATTATAATCAATAGTTTCTTCTTTATCTTGATTTATTTCTACTTCATAAAAACTAAGTCTTAAATCTTCTGCTTTTTTTGATACTTCATAGATAATTGAACCTCTTTTAGTACCTCCTGCATTAAGTCTTCCTGAATAAAGTGCATCTTCTACATTTATTGATGAAAATACAATTCTATCATTTTTACTTTTTTTATCGCTTAAAATCCAACTATTGTAACTATAATCTATTTGATGCTCTGTATTATTAATTATGTATAAAGTAACAATAACATAAACATTTCCTTCTTTTGGAGATGAATAGCTATTACCACCTGAAAGCTCAATATTTGCTACTTTATAACTTACTCCATTATAATTAATTATATCTCCTATTGCAAATAATTTATCATTAGTAGCTTTTTCACCTCTTATTTGAACAACTTCTTTAGGAGCACTAGAACTTAAGAAATATAGGCTTATACTAGCGATTGCTCCCATCAAAATAAATATAATTAATAATTTTATAAATAGTTTTATTTTTTTATTTTTAATAGGTTTAGAATTTTTAATTTTTTCTTTATTAATTCTAATAAGTTCTCTAGTTAAATCTAAAGTTTCTCTTTCTTTTTCTAAAGCACGATTACGAACTATATTAGCTTTTTCTTTTAATCTTCTCTCTTCTCTTTTTTGTAAATTCTTAGGTATTATTTCTCTTTGTTTATTTTTACCATTTTTTTCTTCTTTTTTTACTTTTTTTCTTTCTTTTAATTTTAATAGTTTTTGTTTAAATTTAAATAATAATTTTTCCTCTTTAGGTTTATTTTTCCTATCCAATCTTTTTTCTTTTAATTTATTTTTGATAGTTATAAACTTAGTTTTAATTTTAGATCTTTTATTTAAATCATTTTTATTATTGTTATTATCTTTTCTTTCTTTTAATTTGTTTTTCAAAAAAATAATTTTTGTTTTTATGCTAAATTCTTTATTATTTTTTTCTCTTTTAGCTCTTATTTTATTTTTTATAGTATTTATTTTTACTTTTAGATTTATTCTTTTATTATTTTTATCTTTATTTTCTTTTCTATCCTTTATTTTATTTTTAATTGTTTTAAATTTATTTTTAATTTTATTTAATACTTCTTTTAATTTATTATCTTTTTCTATATTTTTTTCTATTTCTATAATTTTATTTATTTGTTCTTTATTATCAGGTTTTTCATTAATTAACTTTGCAATTTTAGTTTCTTCTACTTCTCTTATTATATTTTTTTCTTCTTGCTTTATTGGTTTATTATTTTGCTTATCATTTTGTTTTTTTGATTTATTATTACTTTTATTTCTAGAAGTATCTGGTTTAGAAGTTTTTATAATTTTTGCTTTTGAAACATCTGCACCACAATACTTGCAAATTTTACTTTTATTTGCAACCTTTTTTCTACATTTACGACAAACTTTCACAACCACTACACCTCCGGTAATTGTATAAGATTACTTTAGCAAGATTATATCACAAAAAAAATCTTATAACAATAAAATATTGATTAAAAAATATAGATTATCTTACTATTACTAATGTACCTGGTTTTATATTGTAATAGATAGTTTCTGCCTTTCCATATGGAAGATTAACACATCCATGAGAGCCATTATAGGTATAGATATCTCCGCCAAAAGCACCACGCCATGTTGCATCGTGAAGGCCAATACCTCCGTTAAATGGCATCCAGTAATTTACGTGAGTTTTATAATCATCTCCGATTAAATAAGTATCTACTGTTTTCCACTGAATTCTAAATTTTCCTCTTGGAGTTGGATGAACTCCACTTTGACCTGAAACAATATTTGAGGTTAAGAAAAGTTCTCCATTTTTATAAAACCAAAGTTTTTGATCTTTTATTGATACTTCGATGTGATTCGCATAATCTATTTGTTTTTTTGTTCCTACCTGAACAGTCCTTTCTTTTGTTGTCTTATTTCCATTTGAATCTGTTACTTTATAATACAAATGATAAATACCTGGTGTTTTTCTAACCTTTCCTTTAACTTTTACTTTAGAAGTTATATCACCATCTTTTTTATCTAGTGCTTGATACCCTGGTTCTATATAGTTACTTTTTAATTTAATAACCATTTTTTCGTTTCCATCAAGTAAAATTTTTGGTCCTTCATTATCTATTACTTTTACATTTCTAGTTGTAGTATAGGTATTATCCGATGAATCTTTTACACTATAAATAAGTTTGTATGTACCTATTTCATTAGTATTTACAAAACCTGATACTTCGACTTTATTTGTTATATCTCCATCATAGTTATCTTTAGCTTCATACCCTGGTTCTTTATATTCATAACCAAATTCTGTATTATAATTACTTTTTCCCTTTAGTTTTATAAAAGGCTTTTCTTTATCTTTTACTTTAACAATTCTATTAACTGTTTTTTCTCTTAAACCTTTACTATTAACTATAGAATAAGTAAGGATATGATCTCCTACTTTAGTATTATCTACTGCACCATAAACTTTAACATCACTAGTTACATTTTTTTTGCCCAAATAAGCAACGTATCCTGGGTCTTTATAATCTTCATCTAAATAAATAAAGACCTTGTCTTCTCCTTTTAATTTTATTTCAGGTTCTTCTAAATATGAATAGGAATAGTATCCAGTTATACATAAAAAGGCCGAAATAATCCCTATTAATACGCAAATTTTTTCTAAATTGTTAAGTTCTTTGTGCATAAGTAATCACCATATAGTTAGTATACCATTAAAATTTAAAAAATAAAGAAAATATTACCAATTTAGAAAAAAAATAATGAATTTTCATTCATTATTTAATACCAACCACGTGATGCAAAACAATTCCATGCATTAGATGGTGAACCATATTTACTTTTTATATACTTAAGTCCCCATCTAATTTGTGTTTTACCATTTGTAGCATAGTCTGATCCTTCACTTGCCATCTTAGATGCTGGTAGTGCCTGTGGAATACCATAAGCGCCTGCACCATTACTAGCATTAGTTCTCCATCCACTTTCTCTATTCCATAGCTTTACTAAGTCTATATAGTCTTGTTCACTCCAGCCATATACTTTTGTTACAAGTGTATGAGCATAAGCTTTATAATCTGAGTCAGTATATGAAGCAATTAATGCTTTCAATTTTTTTTCTTCTTCAGCTTTCTTCTTTTTTTCAGCCATCTTTGTAATCTTTTGATAAGATGCCATTAAATCTTTTGTTGAAACTGTCTTATTTAAATTATCATTATAATTATTAATACTTTCAAAGCTTTTACTTTGAATACTATTCATTCCAACAATCCCGAATGTAATACTAATTACACCAGATAAATAACATAAAAAAGCAAACGATTTTAAAACAAATGCCTTCTTAATTTTTAATTTCATTTAAACCTTACACCTCCGGTTTACAAGAAATATTCTAGCATTATTTTATAGAATATGTCAAATTCTAAAACCGAACATTTATACTATATTATATGTAAAAGCACTTGTAATATATATAATCTTTTTAATAATATTTTTTTATTATTTACTTAATTTACTATAAAAGTTCTTTTATTCTAGTTAAAATATCATCTATTTTTACTTCTTCTATTTCTTTTTTATCTCTTAGCTTTAATTCAACTAAACCATCATTATATTTTTTACCTATAGTAATTCTAATTGGTATTCCAATTAAATCCATATCTTTAAATTTAACGCCTGCTCTTTCATCTCTATCATCTAATAGAGTACTTATTCCTTCGTTTTCTAAATCAGTATATAGTTTATTTGCAAAGTCTACTTCATCATTTAAAAGTACAATACTTACTTTAAATGGTGCAACTTCTATAGGCCAAATAATACCATTTGCATCATGTTTTTGTTCTACTAAACTAGCCATTATTCTTTCAAGTCCTATTCCATAACAACCCATATATGGATATTTATCATTATTATTTTCATCAGAATAAACTAAATTCATTACACGAGAATATTTATCACCTAGTTTAAAAGTATTACCTACTTCAATTCCTTTTTTAAAACTTAGCTTCCCACCACATTTAGGACATAAATCTTCTTCTGTAACATTTTTTATATCAATAATATCAAACGGATCAAAATCACTAATATTTACATTTATATAATGATAGTCTGTTTTATTAGCACCCACTAGAAAGTTTTTCATAAGTGTTACTTCTG
>CAJONL010000119.1 GCA_905235875.1 uncultured Bacilli bacterium | reverse complement strand
CCTCCATTTATGATAAGAAGTGATGTTGTAAGTGGTGTTATGAGTTTTGAAGAAATGGATGCTATGATGTATAAAATAGAAGGTGAAGATTTATTCTTAATTGGTACTAGTGAGCATTCTATGATAGGTAAATTTAAAGGTGAAATATTGAAAAAAGATTCTCTTCCTATTACTATGACATCATATTCTCCATGTTTTAGAAAAGAAGTTGGAGCTCATGGTATTGAAGAACGTGGCATCTATAGAGTACATCAATTTGAAAAAGAAGAAATGATAGTAATATGTGATCCTTCTGATTCTAAAGATTGGTTTAATAAGATGTGGAATTATACTGTAGAAATATTTAGAAACTTAAACATTCCTGTAAGAACTATTGAATGCTGTTCTGGTGATCTTGCTGATTTAAAAGTTAAGTCAATTGATGTTGAAGCATATAGTCCTAGACAAAACAAATATTTTGAAGTAGGCTCTTGTTCTAACCTTGGAGATGCTCAAGCAAGAAGACTTGGTATTAGAGTAAAAGGAGAAAATGGTAACTATTTTCCACATACACTAAATAACACAGTACTTGCTTCTACTAGAGCTTTAATTGCCTTTTTAGAAAATAATCTAAATAAGGATGGATCAATTAATATACCCGAAGTACTAAGACCTTATATGAGTGGAAAAGAAATAATTAATCCAAAAAATTAATAAGAATTGACCTGTATTTATAATTAATATATAATTAAAATATAAATATGGAGGATGTAATGAGTAGTAGAACAGATAATAATGAATGGGTTAAAACAAATAATTTATGTTTAGCTTTAGTAAAAAATAATGGAAATGAGATTATGGATAATATCTATCCAGAAAGTAATATGTTTTACAGAATAGCACATAAAATTGAAGGTGAATATGGTATTTTTTATCTTGATGCCCTAAGTAGTGTTAGACTAAATGACGAAGAAAATAATCTTGCTGTAGAAGATGAAGAAGATGTTAAGTTTACTGATATGTATATATCTAAAAGTGAATTATCTAAATGCCAAGATTTAATTACGAATTTATATAATCCAATGATTGAAACAAATTTAATACGTAAAAGAAAAAAATAATTGAATAATAACTAGTTTTTTGTTACAATATGTCCACATAGGAGTGTTGTTATGAATAAAAACTTAAACAAATTCAGGCTTGGCTTAGAAAAAATTTCTACTGCAAATTTATATTTAGCTTTAATTGGAGATATAGATGCAGATTTTGTATCACTTGAGTATTATATAAATCGTGGAGAATATGCATTTTATTATAGTGTAGTAAAAAAAGAAGAAGGTAATAATTTTTATGATATTATGCTAGATTTAGAATATTCTTTTAGAGATGAATCTAAACCTAAAACTATACTTGAGTTATTACCTCTAAAAAAAGATGATAAATTAATATCAGCTTATAAATTACAAAAAATAGTAGATGAATCAAACCAAAATATTAAAGATAAACCAGGTGATAACAAACCTTATGCTAGGACTAGAAAAAGCAATCTATTTTAGTTTGACTGGTTATTAAAATTATGATAAATTATAAATATATTAAATTGTGATAAGTAATAAGTAGTAGTAATAATTTAATTTATAGAGAGTTGATGGATGGTGAAAATCAATAATGTTATTAGTACGAAATACATACTTTGAATTTAAACGGTAATGCGTTATAGTTATAAGTGTATGATAATTCATAAATTAAGGTGGTACCACGGGTTTGCTCGTCCTTTGATTTATGAATTTTTTTAGAAAGGAGATAAAATATATGACTTTATATGAAGATTTAAAATGGAGAGGATTAATTAAAGATGAAGCAGGGGATGATTTAGAGGATATAATTAATAGCTGTGATAAAACATTTTATTGGGGAACAGATCCTACAGCAGATTCACTTCATATTGGACATTACTCTAGTTTAATTACTGCAAAAAGGCTTGCAAAAGCAGGACATCATCCACTACTTTTAGTAGGTGGTTCTACTGGTTTAATAGGTGATCCAAGACCTACAGCTGAAAGAGAAATAATTTCTAAAGAAGAAGTTGATAATAACTTTAATGCAATAAAAAAACAAATAGAAGGTATTTTTAATGGTAATGTAGAAGTAGTTAATAATTATGATTGGACTAAGGATTACACTTTTTTAGACTTTTTACGTGATATAGGTAAATATATAAATGTTAATTATATGCTTAGTAAAGATATAATTAGTCGAAGACTTGATTCTGGTATTACTTTTGCAGAATTTGCTTATACACTTTTACAAGGATATGATTTCTTATATTTATATGAACATAAAAATTGTATTATGCAGGTTGAAGGTTCTGATCAATGGGGTAATATAACAACTGGAATAGAACTAATTAATAAAAAACTTGGGGAAAAAGCTTATGCATTTACTATGCCATTAATTCTTGATGCAAATGGAGAAAAATTTGGGAAGAGTGCTGGTAATGCCTTATGGCTTAATGAAGAAAAAACATCATCTTATGAACTATATCAATACCTTTTAAATAGTGATGATTCTAAAGTAGAAGAATACTTAAAAGTATTTACTTTTCTTTCAAAAGAAGAAATTGAAAATATTATGAAAGATCAAAATAAAAAACCAGAGTCTAGAATTGCTCAAAAAATGCTTGCTAAAGAGTTTATTACTGATCTTCATGGTAAAGAGTCTTATGAAAGAGCTGTAAACATTTCTGAAGCACTTTTCTCAGGTAATGTAAAAAATCTTACTGATAAAGAGATTGAAACAGCATTTAAAGGTGTTGAAATATTTAAAGTAGATCCAGAAAAAACAATTTTAGAACTTCTAGTGGAAACTAAAATTACTTCATCAAGAAGAGAAGCAAGAGAGTTTTTAACAGGTAATGCTATAAGTGTTAATGGAGATAAAGTAACAGATGAAAACTTTAAAATAGATAAGACAAGAAAGTATAATATAATTCGTCGTGGTAAGAAAAAGTATTATATATTTGAAAAATAAGGTATAGATAATTATGTTTATATCTTTTTTTGTTTTAATTTATATATTTTTTCATATATTATCTTGGAGGATTTTATATGGATTACGATTATAAATTTGGAAATAATTACTATAAGTACTATGGTAATAAAGGAGTTAAAAGTACTGTCTATAATATTTTAGCTACGGAACAATCTCAAAATGTTCAACCAGGAATGGAATACTTAATGAAACCACTTCCTATTTTTGATAACCCTAATTACAAAGGAAGTGGAAAGTTAAAGGATAAAGTTATATTAATAACCGGAGGTGATAGTGGACTTGGAAGGGCTGCCTGCTGTTGCTTTGTAAAAGAAGGTGCAAAAGTTGCTATAGTGTATTTAAATGAAACACGTGATGCAAATGATACAAAAAACTATTTAGAGTCTCTCGGAGGAGATGTACTACTTTTAAAAGCTGATATTACAAGTCATGCTTCATGTAAAAAAATAGTAGAAAGCGTTATAAATAAATATGGGAAAATAGATGTTTTAGTAAATAATAGTGGTGTCCAGTATCAACAAGATAGTTTAGACAAAATAAGTGATGAGCAGTTTGACTATACAATGAAAGTAAATATATATGGAATGTTTTATTTAACTAAAGAAGTACTCCCATACTTAAAAAGTGGAGCTTCAATTATAAATTTATCATCAGTTACAACCTTCTTTGGTGAACCACAGTTAATAGATTATGTAACAACAAAAGGAGCCATTGTAGGCTTTACAAGAAGTCTAGCACGTAATTTAGCACTAAAAAATATTAGAGTAAATGCTATTGCACCAGGATTTTTTTGGACACCACTTCAACCTGCATGTTGGGTAAAAGAAAAAATACCATCATTAGGTAGTGATGCTGCAATGGCAAGGGGAGCTATGCCATATGAACTTGCACCAACTTTTGTATTTCTAGCATCAACTGATTCAAGTTATATGACTGGTCAAGTAATTCATGTTAACGGTGGACAAGTAATGGGATAAGATATAAATATTAATTTTATTTATATCTTTTTTTCTGTTATAATTTAAATGTAGGAAATATGAAAATAATAAAAATATCTTATATAATAAATATAATAATAGTATTTTTAGTAATTATTTGTTCTATATTCATGCTCACAGGTTTTAAACTTATGCTTGATAATACTTTACTTGAAAGTACAAAAATAGATATGTTTAAATTCTTTACAGCAGACTCTAATATATTAATAGCAGTTGTATCTTTAATATTATTAATATTTGAGTATAAATTAATAAATAAAAAAATAAATATAATTCCAAACTATATTTATATATTAAAATATATAGAAATATAAGCATTTTTTTGACTTTTGTAGTAACATTATTTTTTCTAGCACTAAACTATGGCTTTTATGCCATGTATAATAAT
>CAJONL010000118.1 GCA_905235875.1 uncultured Bacilli bacterium | reverse complement strand
CTTCAGTATCATGTATCTATGGTATAGGAGAAGTAGAAGAATACAAAAAAAATACTCTAACTTTATCTGAAGGTGATGAAGTAGATAGAAATGAAGTATTAAAAAAACTTATTGATATGCTTTATGAAAGAAATGATATGGATTTTAAACGTGGTACTTTTAGAGTACGTGGTGATGTACTTGAAATAATACCTGTTTCAGAAAGAAGTAATGGTATTAGAATAGAATTTTTTGGTGAAGAAATAGATAGAATTTCTGAAATAGATAGTTTAACTGGAAGGGTTTTAAAAAACATAAAAAATGTAACCATTTTTGCAGCAAGTCACTATGTAACAAGTGAAGATAAACTAAAAAAAGCAATAGAAAGTATAAAAGAAGAACTTACTGAAAGAATAAAATACTTTGAAGAAAATAATAAACCACTTGAAAAGGAAAGAATAGAGCAGCGTACTAAATATGACATAGAAATGCTTACTGAAACTGGTTTTTGTAGTGGTGTTGAAAACTATTCTAGACATTTAAGTGGAAGAAAAGAAGGAGAAACTCCTAATACATTAATGGATTTTTTTGGGAGTGACTATCTTTTAGTAATTGATGAATCTCATGTAACAATCCCACAAGTTAGAGCAATGTATAATGGCGACAGAGCTCGTAAGACAAATCTAGTAGAATACGGCTTCCGTCTTCCTAGTGCATTAGATAATAGGCCACTTAAGTTCTCTGAATTTGAAAAAAAGACTGATCAAATAATATATATATCAGCAACTCCTGGTGATTATGAACTATCACTAGCAGAAAATAAAGTAGATCAAATTATAAGACCAACAGGGTTACTTGATCCAACTATTGAAATTAGGAAAACAAAAGGACAAATAGATGATTTAGTTGGAGAAATTAGAAAAAGAGTAGAAAAAAATGAAAGGGTATTGATTACTACTCTTACAATAAGAATGAGTGAAGAACTTACAAAATACTTAAAAGATTTAGACATAAAAGTTGCATATCTTCATTCAGAAATTACTACTTTAGAAAGATTACAAATAATTAGAAAACTAAGAAAAGGAATCTATGATGTAATAGTAGGTATAAATTTATTGCGTGAAGGACTAGATATACCTGAAGTAAGTTTAATTGCAATACTTGATGCAGATAAAGAAGGGTTCCTTCGTAGTGAAAGAAGTTTAATTCAAATAATTGGAAGATGTGCTAGAAATAAAAGTGGACATGTAATAATGTATGCTGACAATATGACTGATAGCATGAAAAATGCAATTGAGGAAACTGAAAGAAGAAGAAAAATTCAAGAAGAATATAATAAAGAAAACAATATTACTCCTCGAACTGTTATAAAAGAAATACCAGATATTATTTCTAATACTGACGATAAACCTAATAAAAAGATAGAAAAAAGTAAAAAATCTGATATAATAGATATAGATAAACTAGAAGAAGAAATGAAAATGGCAGCGGATGCAAAAGATTTTGAAAGAGCTATAGAAATTAGAGATATTTTATTTGAACTTAAGACAAAGTAGGGGAATATATGGTAAAAAACAAAAAGAAAAAAAAGAAAAAATTAAAAAAATCAGTAAAACTAAGTATACTTTTAATTCTTATTTTAATAATGGCCTTAGCTGGTAAATTAAGTTATGACTATACTAAAACATTGAATCAGAAATTAGTGCCATTGGAAGAAAAAAAAGATTATTATGTTTTATCTGATTTTGGGTTAATTGATGAAAGAGCTGGTCATGACCAAAATAGTAATAGCAAGGATGATATAACTGATATAATTGATGCTGAAAAAGATATAATCAAAATAAATCCAAAATATGTAAGTCATTATTATCAAAATGGATATGCTCCTAAAAACGAAGGAGTTTGTACTGACGTAATATGGTATGCCTTTAATAATGCTGGTTATGATCTTAAAAAATTAATATCTAAAGATATAGAAAAAACAAGAAAAAAGAAAACTTATAATATATCAGTACCTGACGAAAATATAGATTTTAGAAGGGTTTCTAACCAAGAAACATTTTTTATGCGATATATAGAG
>CAJONL010000117.1 GCA_905235875.1 uncultured Bacilli bacterium | reverse complement strand
GGTGTATCACTTCTAATTATGGCTGGTATCGTAGCTTCTCTTCCAGGAACTATGAAAACAGCATTTGATACACTTATTAAAGCAGATAGTACATCACTTCTTGTAAGCGGTAGTGCAAAGTTTATATTATTTTTAATAGTGTGTATTCTGGTCGTAATTGGAGTAATCTATGTTGAAGGAGCTAAAAGACAGGTTCCAATTCAATATGCAAATAAGTCAACAGAAACAACACTTTCTAAAAAGACTTATATGCCTATTAAACTAAATTCAGCAGGTGTTATCCCAGTAATTTTTGCTTCAAGTCTTCTTGCAGTACCAATTACAATAGCACAATTTGTTGATAAAAATGGTACAGGAAAATTTACAGATTTTGTAAATAGTTATTTAGATTATACAACTCCAGTAGGATTAATTCTATATGTTGTATTAATCATCTTCTTCTCATATTTTTATACATTTGTTCAAATGAAACCAGATCAAATGGCTAAAAACTTGAAAGATAATGGAGGATACGTTCCTGGTATTAAACCTGGTAAAGATACAGAAAAGTATTTTACTGGTTTACTTGTTAGACTTACAACATCAGGAGCAGTATTTTTAGCAGCGCTTTCTGCCTTCCCTATTATACTTGATGCTGTAATGGGACTTCCAAAATCAGTATCAATCGGAGGTACAGGACTTTTAATCGTTGTAGGTGTTTCAATTGAAACATATAAACAAATAGAAAGTAGTCTTCTTGCAAGAGGTTATACAACTGCCTCTACTCGTAAAAGAAGAGCAAGATTATAGTGAAAAATATTATACTTCTTGCTCCTCCTGCTGCGGGTAAGGGAACACTTGCAAAAAACTTAAAAGAAAAGTATGGCTATGTTCATTTATCAACAGGTGATATGCTGAGGGAAAGAGCAAATGAGAATAAAAAGATGAAAGAAGAATTAGAAAAGGGACACTTGATAAGTGATGATTTAGTCTATGAAGCAGTAGAATCTAAACTAAATAAATTAGCTAATACAAATTATATTTTAGATGGTTTTCCAAGGAACTTAGATCAAGCTAATTGGTATAACTGCTATTTAAAAGAAAATAATAAAGAATTAGGTATTGTAATTTATTTAGATGTAGATAAAAATATATTAGAAAAAAGAATGCTTTCAAGACTTATATGTCCTAAATGTTATACTTCTTATAGTACTATTAATAAAAAGTTATTTCCAAAAAATGAAGGTATTTGTGATATTTGTGGTAGTACTTTAGAAAATAGAGCTGATGATAATATAGAAAGTTTTAATAAGAGATATAATATATTTATAAATAGAACTAGTAAGCTTTTAGACTTTTATAAAAACTTAAATGTTTTAGAAAGAATTACTGAAGTAGATTTAGATAAAGTATTTGAAAAAGCTTCGGAGGTTATAAAATGATAACTATAAAAAGTGAAAGAGAAATAGAGCTTTTAAATAAAGCAGGGTTAATCGTTTACGAAACACATCAGTATTTGAAAGATTTTATAAAGCCTGGTATTAGTACAAAAAAGCTTGATACTTTGGCAGAAGAATTTATAAAATCAAAAGATGCTTTACCATCATTTAAAGGATATGATGGATTTCCAGGAAGTATTTGTACTAGTATTAATGAAGAAGTAGTACATGGTATTCCAGGTAATAAAGTATTAAAAGATGGAGATATAATATCAATAGATATTGGAGCTTGTTATAAAGGCTATCATGGTGATAGTGCCTGGACATATGAAGTAGGAAATGTAAGTCAAGATAAAAAATATCTTATGGAGCATACAAAAAAAGCTCTATATGAAGGATTAAACCAAATAAAAGCTGGAGCTAGAATTGGTGATATAGGAAATGCAATTGAAACTTATGCTTTAAAACATAACCTAGGAGTTGTTAAAGAACTAGTAGGTCATGGAGTAGGTACAAGTGTTCACGAAGATCCTGATGTTCCAAATTATGGAAAAAAAGGAACTGGGCCTAGACTTAAAGAAGGAATGGTTATTGCAGTAGAACCAATGCTTACACTTGGTAGTCCTGATATTGTAATGCTAGATGATGATTGGACAGTAGTAACACGTGACCATCATCCTGCTGCTCATTTTGAGCATACAGTAGCAGTTACAAAGGATGGATATAGAATATTAACGGGAGTTGATAATAATGGCTAAAAAAGATGTTATCGAAGTAGAAGGTAAAGTTCTCGAAGTTATCCCAGGAGGAGAATTTAAAGTAGAACTTTCAAATGGACATAATATTGTTGCTTCAATTTCAGGAAAGATGAGACTTAATTATATAAGAATCTCTCCTGGAGATAAAGTAACAATTGAACTTTCTCCATACGATTTAACTCGTGGGAGAATAACCTATAGAAATTAGGAGGTAATAAATATGAAAGTAAGAGCGTCAGTTAAAAAAATGTGTGATAAGTGCAGAATAATAAGACGTAAAGGAAAAGTAATGGTTATTTGTGAAAATCCAAAACACAAACAAGTACAAGGTTAATAAGGAGGTAAAAAAATGGCACGTATAAAAGGTGTAGAAATACCAAATGAAAAGAAAATAGTTATTTCACTTACCTATATTTATGGTGTAGGACCTACTAGAGCAAAGAAAATTTGTGAAGCTGTTAAAGTAGATCCAGAAAAAAGAACAAAAGATTTAACTCAAGAAGAATTAGGTAAAGTTCGTGAAGAGTTAAATAACTATGTTACTGAAGGAGACTTAAGACGTGAAGTATCTATGAATATCAAAAATAAAAAAGAAATTGGTTCATATGAAGGAATGCGTCATAGAAGAGGTCTTCCTGTAAGAGGACAAAGTACAAGAAGTAATGCTAAAACTCGTAAAGGTAGAGGAAAAGTAGTTGCTAATAAGAAAAAATAATAGTAAATAAATCATATTAAAAAATAAAAGTTTAAGGAGGTTAAACTATGGCTTATAAACAAAGAAAAAGAAAAGTTAAAAAGAATATACCTGAAGGTGTTTGTCATATTCATTCAACTTATAATAATACAATTACAACAATTACAGATCCAGATGGAAATGTAGTAGCTTGGGCAGCTCCTGGTAAATGTGGATTTAAAGGTAGTAAAAAATCTACTCCATACGCTGCTGGTATAGCTGCAGAAAATGCAGGACGTGCTGCATTTGATATGGGTATGAGAAAAGTTAAAGTTGTAACAAAAGGCGTAGGACCTGGTAGAGAAACTGCTATTAGATCATTACAAACAGCTGGACTTGAAGTAACATCAATTACTGATGAAACTCCAATTCCACATAATGGTTGTCGTCCACCAAAAAGACCACGTAATTAATAGGAGGGGAAAAAATGATTCAATTTGAAAAACCAAATTATAAAATAACAGATTATGTAGAAAAAGATAATTATGGAAAATTTGAACTTGAACCTTTAGAAAGAGGTTTTGGTTATACAATTGGTAATGCTCTAAGAAGAGTAATGTTATCATCACTTCCAGGATCTGCAATTACCAGTGTTAGAATAGATGGAGTTTTACATGAATTTCAAACTATTTCAGGAGTAATTGAGGATGTTACTACTATAGTTCTAAATTTAAAAGGTGTTGTTATTAAAAAACATACAAATGAAGATAAAGTAATTAGAGTATCTAAAGAAGGCGAAGGAGTGCTTACTGCTGGTGACTTTAATGTTGATCCAGATGTTGAAATTATAAATAAAGATCTTGTTATTGCAACTCTAGCTGAAGGTGGAAAACTTGATATGGAAATTACAGTATCATCAGGAAGAGGATATGTAAGAGCTGAAGAAAATAAAAAGAAATTTGCTGATAAAAAAATTGGTGTTATTGCAATTGACTCTTTATATTCTCCAATTGAAAGGGTAGCATATGAAGTATTAGATGCTCGTGTTGGTCAAGACGAAAGTTATGATAAATTAGTACTTGAAGTTTGGACTAATAGTTCAATGAAACCTGAAGAAGCTGTAGCACTTGCTTCAAGAATTTTAATTGAACACTTAAATTTAGTTACTGAACTAGATGAAATTGCAAATGTAACTGGTATGATGACAGAAAAGAAAGAAGATCCTAAGCAAAAAGCACTTGAAACTCAAATCGAAGATTTAGATTTTTCAGTTCGTGCTTATAACTGTTTAAAAAGAGCAGGAATTCATACACTTCAAGATTTAGTTAATAAATCAGATAGTGAAGTTATGAAAATAAGAAATTTAGGTAAAAAATCACTTAAAGAAGTAATGGATAAAGTAAAAGATTTAGGACTTACTTTAAGAGATGACGATTAACGAAAGGAGTTAAAGGCATGAGAAAATTAGGAGTAGATAATAAACATAGAAGAAGTATGCTTGCTAATCTTACTATTAGTTTAATTAATAATGAAAAAATAGAAACTACAGAAGCAAGAGCAAAAGAACTAAGAAGATGCTTAGATAAAATGATTACTTATGGTAAGAATGGTTCTTTAGTATCTCGTAGAAAAGCTCTAGCATTTCTAATGAATGATAAAAAAGCTACTAAAAAAGTATTTGATGATTTTGCTGTTCGTTACAAAGATAGAAATGGTGGATATACAAGAATCTTAAAGCTTGACGAAAGAAGAGGAGACGGAGCTTTAATGGTTATTATTGAGTTAGTTTAATCTAACTCTTTTTTTTTATTATTTTTTATGTTACCATTTAAATGGTGATAAATATGTATAAGTATAATGATAATACATTACTACATGGTGTAGGAGCAAATTTTACTGTAATAGAAAGTATTTTAGAAAATGGAATAGCTTCAGAAAAATATGGTAAAGAGCATAATATCAATGTAAATAGAAATTATCTTGGTTATAACCTAGATGATGCTATTTCTTGTATTAGATATTTATATATAAATCCTGATATTAATGATTCTGCTTATAATAAATATATACTTAATGGTGTATCATTTATAATAGAAAATACACCTTTTATCTATGATAAAAATGAAAGATTATATCATAGATATGATGAGGTATTAGTAAAAGATTTTATACCTAAAGAAAATATAAAAGGTATAAATATACCTAGTTCTTTAAAAAAAGAAAAATTAGAAGATTTAGAATATATAAGAGAAGACTCTACTTCTTTTGTTAATATAAAACATGTAGCAGATGAAATAAAAAACTATATTATGAGTAAAACAGATATGTATGTAGACTATAGTGATTATTATTTAAGACTATATAATTTAAATATTGAATATAATAATGCAACTGATATAAGAAAAAAAGAAATAAAAAAAGAATTTAAAGAATCAATAAAAGATTTAAATTATATAATTGGTTTAGATTTTGAAGAATGCTTTTCTATTTTATTAAGTAAAGATGAAATAACAGCATATGACGTATTAAAGTATATAAATGATAAAACTTTAAAATTACCTATATATGAAATAGAAAATAAAAGAGTAAAGAATAGATAAATGAAGTTGTAAGATAAATTTACTCTTTTTTAATTAAGTGTTATAATAGTGCTAGAAATGGGTGTGATTATATGAAAGCATTAGTTACTGGAGCATCTTCTGGAATAGGAAGAGAAATATGTAAGTACTTAAGCACATTAGGTTTTGAACTAGTTATTACATCACGTGATAAAGAAGAACTCACAATTTTATCTGATATGCTTAAAACTAAAACAAAGATAATTGTTATGGATTTATCTAGTGAAAAAAGTGCTAAAGAACTATATATGTTGACTAAAAATGAAAATATAGACTTACTTGTTAATAATGCAGGATATGGTATGTTTGGAAGTTATAAAAATATAGATTTAAGCACTGAACTAAATATGATAGATTTAAATATTAAAGCACTTCATATTCTTACTCGTATGTTTTTAAAAGATATGACAACAAGAAATAATGGGTTCATTTTAAATGTTGCATCTTCTGCTGGCCTTTTAAAAGGAGGACCATTAATGAGTACTTATTATGCGACTAAAGCATATGTTACATCTTTTACAGCAGCAATATATGAGGAACTTCGAAGAACAAAATCTAAAGTAAAAATTGCAGCATTATGCCCAGGACCTGTTAATACTAATTTTAATAATGTTGCTGGAGTAAAATTTAGTATGAAAGGACTTGATTCATCTTTTGTTGCAAAATATGCTATAGATAATGTTCTATATAGTGATAAAGTTTTTATTATTCCAGGGAGAAAAGTCCGAATTGGATTATTCTTTACAAGATTTTTGAGTGCTAAGAAATTGCTTAAGATAACTTATAAATTTCAAAGGAAGAAGATAAAATGAGATATTTAATTAATTTTTCTTATGATGGTTCTAAGTTTTATGGATTTCAAAAACAAAATGATTTAAAAACAGTACAAGGTATAATAGAAAAATCGCTTACTAAACTAAATGAAAAAGAAGTGATAATTCATGCATCTGGTAGAACTGATAAAGGGGTTCATGCTATAAACCAATATGCTCATTTTGACTTAAATAAAAAGGTAAAGTTATATAATCTAAAAAAATATTTAAATAGTAATTTTAATGGTGAAATATATATAAAAAGTATTAAAGAAGCAAGTAATAGTTTTCATGCAAGATATAATGTTAAAAATAAAACTTATAGTTATTATATAAATATGGGAGAATTTAATCCTATAAAAAAAGATTATATATATCAGTTATGTAAAAAATTAGATGTTAATAAAATGAAAAATGCTTCAAAAAGAATAATAGGAAAGCATGATTTTAGATCATTTGCTACAGATAGTAATGATAAAGATAATACCATTAGAGAAATATACGATATTAAGTTTGAAGAAAAAAATAATATTTTAAAAATCACTTTTACAGGTAATGGTTTTTTAAGAAAAATGGTTAGAAATATAGTTAGTATTTTAATAGATATAGGTTTAGATAAAAAACAAAAAACATATTTAAGTGATGTTTTAAATATGAAAAAAAGAATAGGTAATCTTGGAGCTGTTCCAGGAGAAGGTTTATACTTAGAAGAAGTAAGTTACAATTGACTTATTTCTTATTTTTTGGTATAATATGTGCATTTAAGGGGGAAATAGTTTATGAGACCAGAAGATTTAGAATTGTTATCTGAAAATAAATCATTAGCTAATATTTTGTTAGTTGACAAATTTATGAAAAAAAAGAAAATAGAAAAAGAACTTCTTGATATTATAAACGAACTATATGTATCTCATGATAGATTATGTAGCATGATTGATGATTATTATAAAATTAAAGCTGAGAAAATTGTTAGAAATGTATCTATTGCAAAAGAGTATTTAAAAGCTTCAGTTGCAGCATCTACAGGACTTGCTTGTGCTGCTCTTATGGGATATGATCCAAGTTTATTTACTGTTGCATATGCTCTTAATGCTACAATAGCTGGAGGTTTTACTTTGAGTAAAGTTAATAAGGATAGAATTCCTGATTATTCTTTAGATTATAATGATAGAGTTTTATTAAAAAGTGATTATGAAGCTGAAGATAAGTATTTAACAGAACTTTTAAATGCTTATATTTATAAAATCTCAGAATATTTACCATATTTTAGTTTAAGTGATAATTATTCTTTTATGGATATAATAAGAAATATAATAAAAAATAATTCTGAATATATTATTACTAAGAAAAAAAATGGTGATTATAGTTCTGAATTTAATTATAAAAATATTTATGATATGCATGATGATTTACTAGAAAATATTACCATCTTTAACAATTTAGTAGCAACGCTTAAAGAAAAATATGATGAAAATGGTGAGCTAAAAGTTAGAATTAGTAATAAGTCAAAAAAATAATAGATAATTTGTTAAAATTAATTGACTTTAACATATATTTTTAGTATAATTTTAAACGGTACATTTTTCTTATAAAGCCCATATTTATAGGAACTGGGAACTCCTATAAAGTTGATTAAGAAAGGAAGAAAGTTATGAATAGTTATATGCAAAAAAAAGAAACTGTTGAACGTAAATGGTATGTTATTGATGCAACTGATCTTACTCTTGGACGTTTAGCAAGTCGTGTAGCTACTATTTTAAGAGGAAAACATAAAGCTACATATACACCACATATTGATTGTGGAGATTATGTTATAATTACAAATGCTAGTAAAGTTAACCTTACTGGTAATAAATTAGACAAAAAGATGTATTACAATCACTCTCGTTATGTAGGTGGTCTTAGAACTAGAACTGCTAGAGAAATGATTGAAAGATATCCAGTTGAAATGGTGGAAAGAGCTATAAAAGGAATGCTTCCACATAATAGACTAGGTAGAAGTATGTATAAGAAATTATTCGTTTATGAAGGAGAAACTCATCCACATATGGCTCAAAAGCCAGAAGTGCTTGAAGTTAAATAGGGAGGTTAATTTATGGCTAAAGAAAATAAATATTATGGAACTGGAAAAAGAAAATCTAGTATTGCTAAAGTAAATTTAGTAAAAGGTACTGGAAAAATTACTGTAAATGGTAAAGATGTTTATGAATATTTTCCATTTAAAACATTAGTTATGGATTTATCTCAACCTTTAGAACTTACTAACACTATGGATAAGTTTGATGT
>CAJONL010000116.1 GCA_905235875.1 uncultured Bacilli bacterium | reverse complement strand
ATTTTACCAACACTAGCAGCCTTATCTATTTTTGGGCCACCTGGATATTTCATATCTAATACTCTTGAAACTTTATCATAACACTCACCAACTGCATCATCTAAAGTCCCACCAATTTTTTCAAAATCAAAATGATCTTTCATATATAAAAGTTCAGTATGCCCACCACTTATGATTAATGCAAGTAGTGGAAACTTCAATTCATTTTCAATTGCATTTGCATAAACATGGCTTCTTATATGATGTACAGGAATAAGAGGTTTATTATAAATATATGCTAATGTCTTAGCAGCCTCTAATCCTACTAAAAGTGAACCAACAAGTCCAGGCCCATATGTTACACTAATCGCATCTATTCTATCCATAGTAATCTTTGAATCTTTTAAACATTTATTAATTACAAATAAAATATCTTTAACATGATTTCTACTAGCTATCTCAGGCACTACTCCACCATATAATTCATGAATATCTATTTGACTTAAAATAACTGTATTTATATCTTCTTTTCCATTTTTAACAATGGAACAGGAAGTTTCATCACAACTTGTTTCTATACCTAAAATATATGTATCTTTCACAATACCATCTCCATTAAATAAGCATCTATTCCCTTATAATATCCTTCTCTTATAGCAACTTTTTTAAAACCTAATTTTTCATATAGATGAATAGCTATACTATTATTAATATTTACCTCTAAAGTAATATTTTTTTTATCTTTATTATTTTTTATTAAATAAGTTAATAACTTTGTACCTATCTTAAAATTTCTATATTTTTCCTTTACAAAGATATTAACAATATCTATAGTATCATAAATATCATTATATTCAATATAACCTACAATACTATCCTCTAAATAATAAGCTAGATATTTGCAAAAAGGATTATTATTATTTTTAACATTAAAATCTTTCAATAAACTATAACTAGCTATTTTTATCATATTTCTCTTCAGCCTCTGTCCTTTTTAAATAAGTCGGAATAAAACTAATTTTATCCTCTATTTTTTTATGCATATATTTAATCAAATTAATATTATCAGGCTCATATTTTTTTATATTTAAACCACTAAATTCATCATAAGACACATAAATTATATTCTGATTATATTTTTCCGCTTCATTTATAAGTTCATCTAGCTTTATATATTTCTCTTTCATTAAAATATCATAGTTCTTATCATAGATAGCCCCATATACAAAACCTCTTCTTGCATCAATTAATGGAACTATTATATCACACTTTGCACTTGTTGCAAGAACATCTAGGGTGCTTACAGAATAAAGATTTTTATTTAAAAAATAAGCATATATTTTAGCTATAGTAACTCCTATTCTAAGGCCTGTAAAACTTCCTGGCCCACGAACACATATAATTTCATCTATATCACTAGGATTTAAATTATTTCTATCAAGTATTTCTTTAAGCTTAGGAAGTGATTCTTTTGATAAATCTTTATCAAGCTTTAAATATATAGAATCTATATCTTTCTCTCCCTTATATAAAACTAAATTTAAATAATTACTTGCAGTATTTAAAAAAAGACTTATCATAATACAGCCTCACATAAGTCTTCATATTTTTTACCATAAGGTTTAATAATTAATACTCTTTTATTTTCATCAACTATTTTAAATGTAATTTCTAATCTGTGTTTTGGAAGTCTATCACTTATTAAATCAGACCATTCAATAATTGATACTCCTCTTTTTTTAAAATATTCATCAAAATCAATTTCAACATCTGTCTCATCAATTCGATATACATCCATATGAAATAATTTCATTTCTCCATCGTAATATTCTTTTACAATATTAAATGTTGGTGAAGTAATAATTTCATTTATCCCAAGAGCATTAGCAAATCCTTTAGTGAAAACTGTCTTACCACTACCTAAATCACCATTTAGGCAAATAACCATATTTGGAAATTTTTCACTTTCAAAATTTTCTGCAAGTTCAATTGTATCCCTTTCATCAAGAGATGTAATCCTATATTCCATTTGCAATCACCAAAATCATTATAACAAAAATGAAAGACAATAGGAAGACCTTTATCTTTCATTTTACATTTATTTTTTTACTCTCACTTTATATATAACTTCTTCTTCTTTTTTAGTGTTAATAATAGTTACCCCAGTAAGCACTAGAATAATACCTATTAAAATACCAGCCCACATCGTAGGGACAAAAGGCATAGTAAATGAAATAATACCAATTACTATCTTAATTATTGGTTTAATAAACATATTACTAGACATATTAACTCTAAGCATAAATAATAATGAGCTAATACCACTAATAAGTAAATAGACTCCAACAAGTTCAGCCACCGTAAGGACTGTCTTTTGCTTAAATATAATTAATATTATTCCAATTATTATCCCAAAAATACCAGTAACAATTCCATAAGAACTTAATTCATTTTTTTCTTTTAATGATATAAGTATTTTGGATATCGATAGAATTAAAACAATTACCCCTGATATTAGAACTATAAGTTCAAAAATACTTTGTGGTGCGAATATAAATAGTAATCCGAATAATATAAATATAATTCCAAGTATAATATTATTTTTCATTTTTTACCTCCTATTAATAATCTAAATATTTATCATATAACCAAGGCGTTTTCTTGTATTTTGAATTATACACCTTAGACGTATAAGTATTACCATTTTCTTTAATAAAAACTACATATACTTTTCTTTTAATATGTTTAGACAAAGGTATAATAGTTTCTCCTTGTTTAGTTATTGTAAGAGTACAAGAAAAAATATATTTATTTTTCTTATTCTCTAAATAGCTACACTTCTTAGATATAATTTCATCTATTCCTTCAGCTTTTTTTCTAAGTTTTCCTAAATTTTTATCTTTATACCAACTATCTATAGCCATTACACCATATTTTTCTTTCACATAAGGATCAAAATTAATATTTGAAATTCTACATCCTGATAATAGGAAAGCTATAAATAAAAGTACTAAAAAAAACTTTATCTTCATATAATTACCTCAAAATAATCATACCATAAATAAAGTTTATTGTAAATTTAATCAAGAAGTGATTCTACTTTTATATTTTTATAATCACTAATGTTTCCTGCACTATCTTTTACAAACACATAATAATCTCCAGCAGAAATCTTTTGCGATATTACCACTGTGTCTTTTACTTCAATAGTTTTCCAATCACATTTATTACTATTTTCACTAGCATTTATACACCATCTGTTAACCTTACTTGTACTGTCTTTTGCGGCAATATAAAGATATTTACCATCTTTTCTATTTCTTGTAAATGCCTTAATTATTTTTGGCTTTTTAGTATCAAGCTTAGAAAGAGTAGAGATTTCATCACCACATAAATTATAAAGACAAGCTTTAGTAAAAATATACTTTATGCCATCATGACTTATAAGTATCTCTCTTGCAGTTCTAGAAATATCATTTTTTCTTAAACCATAATAATATCTTGCACCATATACACCACCAGATAACTTTAATTTATATGGTCTATTGTGCCAATTATTAGATATTATTCCATCATCAGATAAAACTTTAGGCTTTTCTATCTCACTAACATTAATTAATATATTTTTGCTTAGTTCATTATTAGTAGTACAAGTAATTATAGCAGTACCTTTATTTTTGGCATAAACTATTCCTTTAGAACTTACCGTAGCAACATTTGAATCTGAACTAATATATTTAATTGTTTTAACTTTAGCATCATCCGGAGTAATGACTAAATTAATTTTTAAACTTTCTCCCTGCACTAAATTAGCTTCTTCTTTATCTAATATCAAATCTGTTACAATAGAACCTTCTTTTGACTTTTCCTTAGATACTACCACATCTACTAGTACTGGCTCATCTATATCACCACTTTTAACTTTAATACTACCTTTACCAGCTTTATAAGCAATAATTTTACCATATTGATCAATACCTACTACATCTGAATTTGTACTTTCATATTTAACAGAATTTGTACTTGTAGCATTAGCTGGAAAATAGGAGACAGTAAGCCTCCTATTTTCTTTTGGTGCAAGCATTATTTTACTTGTATTAACTTTTATACTTGTCATTGAAACTTCTGATCCAGTTATATAAACAGGAATTGAAAATTTTCTTTCACCTTTACTTATAGTCAAATTTACATTACCCTGTTTTAATCCAGTAATCTTACCATCTTTCGTTACTTTAAGCATATCAGGATTACTAGATGTATATTTTATCCCTTTAGAACATGATCCATATCCAAAATCAATAGGAATCTTAAATTCATCATTAACAGTAACAGATAAAGTTCCATTAGAAATTAGGTTTTTATTAAAACTAGGACAAACATATACAATCTTACTTGCTTTTCCCATACTTCGAGCACCTTTGCGAGATTTAACAGTAATTTTTGCTGCTCCTTCTTCAATTGGAATCAAAGTATTATATAACTCCTTACCTTTCATTGAATCTTTCTCAAGCTCAATTGGAGATTCAAGTGGAATCTCTTCCTCATCCATATCTTCAACTTCTGTATAAAGTTCATTTTCAAATGTAACACTAGTGTTATCTAAATCTCCAGTACCACTAGAGATTGCAGAAATAGCATCAGTTTCACCAATATAGACTACATCAGGTATTTTAATTTCAGTTTTAAATGAATTATTGTATGCTGACACTAGAACATAAATTACTATTGCACCAATAATTATAGCAATAACAGCAAAAAGTAAAAAAAATAAAACACTCCTATTTATAGTACTAAAAAAGAATTTAATTCTTCCAAATGGACCTTCATTAGAACTTTCATCATAAACTATTTCTGGGCTACTAAAATTATTTTTAAGAAAATTTTTCTTGTTATTAACAATATTATTTTCTAAACTACTTCCATCATCAATATTAAAATCAGACTTAGCCATTTTACCACCCACTTTTCTATATTAATATATCAAAAATAGTAAAAAAAAGCAAGAACAATACCATATATTATCTCACTTTAATATTTAAATAATTATTTAACTAAAAATCTATATTTTTTTAACGAATCAGCAACATCAATAGTATATCTCCTTATAACAACGCCTTCATAGAGTAGTTTTTCTATTAAAATACCTCCGAGAGACTCAATTGACTTATAAGAAGCTACATTTGTGTCATCACATGTAATTAATACTTCTTTTACATTCAGTTCTTTCATTTTTTCTAAAGCTAAGTAGAGATTTATTTTATTATATCCTTTTCTTCTTTCTAGAGGTCTTATACTATATCCAATATGTCCACCTCTTATTTTATGTTTTTCATCTAAGCTGTGTCTAATATTTATCATACCAATTATATTATTCTCATCATTAACTAAGAAATATTCAGATTTATTAGTTAAGCTATCAATATATTTTAACCAATTCTCAAAATTACTATTTTTTAAATAATAATCAAGTTTCCCTACACCATTAATAGTAGAATTGTATTCATAAAATTCATTTATATACGAAATGCATTTTTCTTTGTATTTAATACTTGGTTTAACTAATTTAAACATAATACCACCTAACTTATATATTATTTTTTTATACTAACTTAACACTAACAAGTTTAGACACTCCAGATTCTTGCATTGTTATACCATATAAATTATTAGCATATTCCATAGTTTTTTTCTTGTGTGTAATTATAATTAATTGTGTTTTTCCACTATATTTTTTAAAATATGAACCAACTTTATCAACATTTGCTTCATCAAGAGCAGCTTCTATTTCATCAAATAAACAAAATGGTATTTTTTTGATATTTAAGATTGCAAATAGTAAACTAATAGCTGTAAGTGTTTTTTCACCACCAGAAAGAAGTGATATGCTACGTAGTTTTTTACCAGGAGGTGTCACGTTAATTTCTATACCTGTCGTAAGAAGATTATCAGGATCAGTAAGTTCTAAACTAGTTTTACCACCATTAAATAATTCTTTAAAT
>CAJONL010000115.1 GCA_905235875.1 uncultured Bacilli bacterium | reverse complement strand
TTGGTATTAAACCAACTCAAAAAACTGTTGTTACAGGAATTGAAATGTTTAAGAAATCTTTAGATTACGCTGAAGCTGGAGATAACGCTGGAGTACTTCTTCGTGGTATTTCAAGAGAACAAGTTGAACGTGGACAAGTACTTGCTAAACCTGGTACAGTTACACCTCATAAAAAGTTTAAAGCAGAAGTTTATGTATTATCTAAAGAAGAAGGTGGAAGACATACTCCATTCTTCGCAAACTATAGACCTCAATTCTATTTCAGAACAACTGATATCACTGGTGTAATTTCACTTCCTGAAGGAGTAGAAATGGTTATGCCTGGTGACAACGTTAGCATGACTGTTGAATTAATCAATCCAATCGCAATTGAACAAGGAACTGAATTTTCAATTCGTGAAGGTGGTAGAACAGTTGGTGCTGGTAAAGTTACTGAAATTGTTGAATAATTAAATTATACTAGAAGACCTATGGTCTTCTTTTTTTTTATCTTTTTGACATATAATTATTTTTGTGGTATAATACAGAACGCTCTTAGAAAAAGGCGATAATTAAAGGGGGTAATGAAATGAAAAACTTTTTTGAAGATGGAGTTAAATATGGAGAAAAAATCTCAAGATGTACATATAACTTAATAGTGGATTTAATAGCAGAAAGAGCCAGAATGTATGAAATGTATGCTGGCATAGAGGAATCAAATCAGTTTGTAAAAGGTGCTGCTAGTGCTATAATTAGCAATGTTAATGTTGAAAATGATGTAATAGAAAAAAATAAGCAAATAGAAAAATAGTTATCATGTTTATTGCATTAAATATTTATTTATGTTAAACTACATATAGTATTTAAAAGGGAGGTTTAATCTATGGAAATAGTTAAGATTTGTTTACTAGTTTTATGTGCAATATTAATAATACTTGTTTTAATGCAAAGTAGTAAGGCAGGAGATCCAGGAGCAATTATGTCAGGATCTACTAGTGATTTATTTAAAAACAGAAAAGAAAGAGGTTCAGAACTTGTGATAAGTAGATTAACCTTATTCCTTGGATTAGCATTTGTTGTAATTTCTTTTGTTATTACGTTTTTTTAGGATATCTTATGGTATCTTTTTTTTATTATTTTTTTTTGATATAATTGATTTATTGGGTGATGTTTATGAAAAATATAGAAGATAAAATATTAGAGATATTAAAATTATCAAGGGATAATGGATTAGATAAGGAAGTAATTTATAAAAAACTTGGTTATACTAATTTAGATTATGAAGACTTTCTTGAAGTATTTGATGATATGAAAAATAGACATTTAATATATCAAACAGGTAAAAACTCTTATATAAAGAATCCTTTTTATGAAGGAACAGTATTATTAACAAAAAAAGGTAAACTTCTAGTTAAAGTAGAAAATGATACTTATGAGGTACAAGAAAATGTATTTAATTGTGTAACAGGTGACATAGTTAGATTAAGAGTTAAAGATTATAATAATAAGCTTGGAACAGTAACAGAAGTATTAGATAGAAAAGGGCTTTCTGCAGAACTTATAACTGAGAGTAAAAAGAGATATGCACTAACTAGAAATGGTGAAAAGTATCCAATTGATGTTCCTTCAAAAATAGTAGATGGTACAATAGTTGGTATTAAGATAAAAAAAGATCGTAAGGATAAATTTCCTGTTGCAATATTAGATAGAGTAATTGGCCATAAGAATAGACCTAAAATAGATGAAGAAATGATTTTATATGAAAATAATTTTGATTATGAATGGAATAGTAAAATATTAAAAGAACTTCAATATATTCCAGATGTAGTAAGTGAAGAAAATAAAAAAGGAAGAAGAGACTTAAGAGATAAAACTATCTTTACTATAGATGGTGATGACACCAAAGATATTGATGATGCAATAAGTTTAGAAACTTTAGAAAATGGAAATTATTTACTTGGTGTTCATATAGCAGATGTATCGCACTACGTAAAAGAAGGTTCAGAAATTGACAAAGAAGCAAATCTAAGAGCCACTAGTGTTTATATGAATTCAGTAGTTAATCCAATGTATCCTGTAGAACTTTCTAATGGAATATGTTCTTTGAATCCAGAAGTTGATCGTTTAGCAATGTCCTGTGAAATGGAAATAAATAAAGATGGAAGAGTATTAAATTTTGATATATTTGAAAGTGTTATTAATTCTAAGAAACAAATGACTTATAAAAATGTTAATAAAATATTAAAGGATGAAGAAATACCTATAGGTTATGAAATGTATGCTGATACTTTAAAAGAAATGAATAAACTTGCAAATATTTTAAGAAAATCTAGAATCAAAAGAGGATATCAAAATTTTGATTTACCTGAAATAAAAATAGTAACTGATGACAATGGTAAAGTAATAAAAATTGATAAAAGAATTCAAGATGAAGGCGAAGAATTAATTGAGCAGTTTATGCTTGCAGCTAACGAAACAGTTGCAACTTACATTTACTTACTTGGTGTACCTTCAATTTATAGAGATCACGATATACCTAATGAAGAAAAATTGAAGAAAGTGTTAACAATTATTAGGGATTATGGTAATAATATTGAACTAAAAGGAAAAATAACAAGTTCAAGTTATATTCAAAAATTACTTGAACAAATAGAAAAAACTGAAAGACGTGAAGTATACTCAAATATGGTGTTAAGATGCTTAGCTAAGGCAACTTATGAAGCGTATAATATAGGACACTTTAGTGTAGGAATAGATTCTGAAAAAAAAGAAGCTTATACACATTTTACTTCACCAATAAGAAGGTATCCAGATACGACGATTCATAGAGTGTTAAAGTTAATAATTCATGGTGAGATGGAAAAACTATATAATGAACATCATAAAGAAAAAATGATGAGTATAGCTAAGCATTCATCAATTCAGGAAAAAAATGCAGATAAATGCGAAAGAGAATCTAATAAGATGAAAACTGCAGAATATATGGAAAACTTTATTGGTGAAGAGTATGAGGCAACTATTAATTCATTTACAAATGGCGGAATGTTTGTAACTCTTCCAAATTTAATTGAAGGAAGAATTGATTAT
>CAJONL010000114.1 GCA_905235875.1 uncultured Bacilli bacterium | reverse complement strand
CTTATACCTTTACTTTTAGTAATAAAACCTACTATATCATCTCCAGGAACAGGAAGGCAACAATTAGCAATACTTGTTTCAATGTTCTTACTATCTCCTAGGAATATATCTGAATCACTTTTAGATACTTTATCTTTTTTTACTACTTTAACTTCTTTATTTTCTTTTTCACCTGTAATAATTCTTACAATTGATTTACTAGAGTGTTTATTACTTCCTATTTTTAAATATAAGGTATCTAGATCATCTATTTTTAATTCTTCAAATATTTTATCTAAATTATTATTAAATACTTCATAAGATATTTTCTTTTTTCTTAATTCTTTTTCTAATAAATTTTTACCTTCTTCTATATAGTTTTCTTTACTTGTTTTATTAAAAAATGCTTTAATTTTAGATTTAGCACTAGTAGTTGTTACAATATCTAGCCAAGATCTAGAAGGACCAGTTGAATTATTATTAGTTATTATTTTAACTATATCTCCATCTTTTAGTTTATAATCTATACTTGCTATATTGTTATTAATAATAGCACCCGTCATTTTATCTCCAACTTTAGAATGAATACGATAAGCAAAATCTATTGGTGTAGAGTCTTTAGGCATTTCTATTACATCACCTTTAGGAGTATAGACATAAATATTATTATTAAGTATTTCATTTTTTACTTTAGATACAAATTCTTCACTATTTAATTTATCATCTCTAAGTTCGATTATAGATTTATAAAATTGAAGTTTTTGTTCAGTTACATTTTGCATTTCAACCGCAGCATTTTTATTTTCTTTATATGCCCAATGAGAGGCTATACCATTTTCAGCAACCTCATCCATATCATAAGTTCTTATTTGAATTTCATAAAAATTATCATGAGGTCCAAATACTGTAGTATGAAGTGTTTGATAAAGATTAGTTTTAGGATTTGCTATAAAGTCTTTAAAACGTTTAGCAACAGGTTTATATTTTGAATGAATAAGACCTAAAGCTAGATAACATTCCTGCTCTTTATCTACTAGAATTCTAAGTGCTAAAAGATCATAAATATCATTAAAACTTCTTCCTTTATCTAGTTTTTTATAAATACTATAAATACTTTTAGCACGTCCTTTTATCTCATGTGGTATTCCATTAGCATTAAGCAAACTGCTTAGTTCATTACTCATTTCTTTAACATAACTTTCACGTTCAAGCTTTGTATGACTTAATTTTTCTACTACATCTCTATATGCTTCTGGTTTTAAATACTTAAGTGACAAATCTTCAAGTTCACTTTTAATCTTATGCATTCCAAGCCTGTGAGCTATAGGAGCTAAGATTTCTAATGTTTCTTTTGCTTTTTTCTTCTGTTTTTCATGAGGGAGTGCATATAAAGTACGCATGTTATGAAGACGATCTGCAAGTTTTATGATAATTACTCTAACATCTTCAACTATACCAACAATTATTTTTTTATAATACTCTGTTAAATGTTCATTTTCAGTACTTATATTAATACTATTAATCTTAGTAACACCATCTACTAAGTTCATCACTTCTTCACCAAAGCTCTTTTCAATATCCTTTAAATCAGTATCAGTATCTTCTACTACATCATGTAAAAGTGCTGCCATTAAAGTTTTATAATCAGCTTTAATTGAAGTTAAAATATATGCCACAAATAAAGGATGAATAATAAACTCTTCGCCTGTTCTACGATATTGATCCTTATGTTTACTTTCTGCATATAAATATGCCCTTTTTACTTCATTCATTTCATCTTCAGTTAAATATTTTTTAATTTCTATATCTAAATCATCATAACTAATTGTATTTTTTTTCATCTAAATCACTACCCTTTTTAGGATTATATTTTAATATATCATCTACAATTTCTGCCAAACATAGATCTTTTTTGTTTTTCCAAATAAGACTTAATTCATTAAAAATATCATCAGGTGTTTTAAAAAAACCTAATATTTTTAAATCGCTTGCTCTTTTATTAAGTGCAGGCATAACTCTTGTTTTTAACTGTTCAACACTACTAAAATTCACTTTATTCACCATATTAAGTATATACTAATTTTTATTATTTTTAAAGACTAAATATGGTTTCATAGACTCATTATATACCCCATATAAAGCAATATTTTTTTTATTTTTTTTAAAAAGTATCATTTTATTACTTATTTTATCTATTTTATTACCATTTAAAATACTTTTTTCTAAAGAATTAGGAATTTCTTTTATTTCTATATCAAGAAAATCTTCTAAGGACAAAGACTTAAAGTTACCATTTCTTATATCATTTAATGTATAGGCATTACTTAAATTAAAAGAACAACACATAGTTCTATTTAATGCACTCATACATAATGGAATATTTATTTTTTTAGATATATCATTAATAAGACTTCTTATATAAGTGCCTGATGATACTAAAGTCCTAAAAGAAAAGTAAATATTAGTATTTTTTTCATATATAGATATATTATCTATATTATAAATTGTAACTTCTTTCTTAGGTAAAATAACTTCTTTCCCTTCTCTTGCATATTCATAAAGTCTTTTACCATTTACTCTTACTGCAGAATATATAGGAACTTCTTGATTATATGTTCCAACAAAAGATTTAAGGACTTGTTTCAAGTTTTTTAGAGAAATGGTATCACTACTTTCATAAAGAATATTACCAGTGATATCATATGTATCAGTTGATTTGCCAATTAATACTTCTACTTCATACTCTTTATCATTATTAGTAAATAAATTACCTATTTTTGTATATGCTCCTAGTCCTACTACTAAAAGGCCTGTAGCCATAGGATCTAAAGTACCAAAATGACCTACTTTTTTTTCACCTAAAGTTTTAGAAATAATATCACATACATCACGGGATGTCATATTTTTTTCTTTATTTATTAATAGTAACTTATCCATTAAATCACATCCTATTTTATTATATATAAATAAAAGAAAAAAGTCCAATTGGACTTAGAAAAGCTTAAGTATATCATTAAATGTTACATAAATCATTAAAATCATTAAAAGTATAAAACCAATACTATGAATTGTATTTTCTATTTTAGGATCAACAGGTTTTCCTTTTATTTTTTCAATTATTAGGAATAGAATTCTACCCCCATCAAACGCTGGAAATGGTAAAAGGTTTATTACACCAACATTAATACTTAAAAGTGCTGTAAGATATAATAAAGCTGTAATACCTTCTTTACTCATTTGACCAACTACTGAGTAAATGCCAACAGGTCCACTTAACTCATTAAGATGAACTCCTCCAGTAAATAAGTTAATTATTACTACATACATTTGTTTAATTATAGCAAAGAATTCATTATAAGCATATTTAACACTATTAATAAATCCTCCTTCTTTTTTTGGATTTAGTTCAACTCCAATGATGTATCTTTCTTTACCATCTTTTTTTTCTTTTTTAGCATTAAGTGTTAAATCTTTTTTTATTCCATTATTTTCTACAGATATATTTAAGGGCTTAGATAAATCTTCAACTGCTAAATATAGAGCTATATCATCACGATATTTAATTTTATGACCATTTATATTAGTTATTAAGTCACCAGTTTTAATTCCAACTTCTTCAGCTGGAGAATTTTCTTTTACTCCTGATACATATGGTTTAGTAGATGGAGCCCCTAAAAGTATTCCAGCAATAATTAATATTAAAAATGCAGATACAAAATTATTAAATACTCCAGCAAACATTACTAAAAATCTTTGAAATACTGTTTTATCCTGAAGATTTTTACCTTTTGTTTCTTCTCTTACTTCTTCACTTGGATCTTCTCCTGCAAGTGATACAAAACCTCCTATTGGAAAAGCACGTATTGAATATTGTGTTTTATCTTTAGCTATTTTTTTAAAGACAACAGGTCCCATACCAATTGAAAATTCAAATACATGGACTCCAGTCATTTTAGCAAAGAAGAAATGACCTCCTTCATGTACTAAAACTATAAAGCCAAGAATAATTATAAATAAAATTATGTTTAATATCATTATTTCCTCCCTAAAGTATATTCATAAATAATATGTATGTAAGTATTACAAAAATAACACTATCTAATCTATCCAGAATTCCACCATGACCTGGAATTAAATTAGAGTAATCTTTTACTTTAAAATGCCTTTTTATACTTGAGAAAAATAAATCTCCATATTGTCCCAAAATAGATAAAATCAAAGTAACAAATATAATTAAAAAGTCATTTGCTTTAGGATTTAAAACAACTATATAAAATGTTGAAGCAATAATTGTAGCAATAAGTGTTCCTCCTATTGCACCTTCCCAGGTTTTTTTAGGACTTATTTTTTCACATAACTTATGTTTACCAATAAAGTATCCTGTAAAATAAGCAAAAGTATCAGTCATCATCGTAACAAGAAGTACATAAATTAAATACATTAAATCCTTATTCATAATTATTACGCATGAGTTAAAAGCAATTGCTAAAAATATTGTTGAACCAATTGCATAAAAAGCATCATTGGCATCATACTTCTTATCATCATCTATTATAATAATAGGTAAAAAATATAATAAGAATAAAGCTGCTATTAATTTATATATAAGTTCATAGTTAACTAAATAAACAGATGTACCGAACCAAATGAATGAAGCAACAATTGCATATGACAAAATTCTTATAAATATAGGTAACTGTCTATAACTTTTTCTTACACTAAGCAACTCATATGTAGAACAAACTCCAAGTATTAAAGCAAATACTTTAAATAAAGCACCACCTACTATTAAAATAGGAACTCCTATTAAAAGCATAATAATTGCACTAATAATTCTAGTTTTCATAAATCACGACTCCAATCTTATTTAATTATAAAACAAAATAAAATAAAAGTATAGTATTTTTGTAAAAGAAAAAGGAGTTTTTACTCCTTATGAACTATAATAATAATTAGTTACATTAGAACGATACACTGCAAAATAAGTTTTGGTTGATGAAAGCGTTATTGTTGTATCATTTGCAGCAATACTCGCACTCATTGTACCAACGCTTCCTGCAAGTCATGCATAACTATTATTATACGTTCCTACACTATTTTTTACTTCAGTAGGTATTGTAACTGTACAACTAGAAACAGAAT
>CAJONL010000113.1 GCA_905235875.1 uncultured Bacilli bacterium | reverse complement strand
CTGTCTCTAATAAATTATCTTTATCAGTAAGTTCAAGTTTTGCTTCTCCACCACCAAATAATTCTTTAAATACTTTATCAAATTCTACTTTAACTTTATTAAAAGTACTTAAAAATTCATCTTTCATTACTTCATCTAGTTCATCTATTATTTTTAAAAGTACCTTAGTTGCTTCTTCTAAATCAGTGGTTTGTTTTTCTAAAAACAAAGCTCTAGTATTTACTCTTTCAAATTCTTCAATAGCATTAAGATTAACAGGCCCAATTTCCTGAAGTACTCTTTTATATTCTTTAACGTTTTCCCTTGCTATAGCCTCATCTATTTCTAAGATATAATTCTTCTTGGCATACTCAAAAGTCATTTCATAGTTTTCACTTAATATTTCAAGTAGATTATCCATTTTAATGCTATTCTTAGAATTTGCAATTTCATAATCCTTTAAACTCTTTTCTAAATCTCGCAAACTAGAATTAGATAATTTATAATCAGCATTATATTGTTCTAAAGTAGTTTCTAGTTCATTCTTATTAGCTATATCAAGTTTAGAATATTTTTCTATTTTCTCTTTTTCCTCTTCCATCTTATATATTTTATCAATTAGTTCTTTTTGCTTTTCACTTATAGTATCAGAAGAAATACTATTTAAATTATCAAGTTCAAAACTTATTTCTTTTAAAGATTTTTGTAAATTATCAATACTACTTTCTTTAACACTTAAAGCTTCATCAGAAATAATCAAACTTTTTTCGTAATTTAAAAGCTCACCATTTAAACTTTTTTCTTCTTCTTTTAATTTAGTTTCTTCTTCTTTTAGTGCATTTATTTGACTAGTTAAACTTTTCTTTTCTTCCTCTTTTTGTTTTAATTTGTACTTTTCCATAGTAACAGAACTAGTCTTCACTTTACCACCTGTAATAGAACCACCAATATTTATAACTTCACCAGTTAAAGTTACTATTTTATATTTACTATTAGTAATATTTTTGATTCGATTACCAGTATCTAAATTATCTACTAGTAGAACGTTACCCAATAGATTCTTAATTATTTTTTCATATTTACTATTATAAGTTACAAGAGATGATAGAACTCCGATAAAACCATTTTCATTTTTTAAAACTTCAAGAAGGTTAGATTCTACATATCTTTCCTTTATCACAGTAATAGGAAAAAAAGTAACTCTTCCTAAATTATTATCTTTAAGATAGTTAATAGCACTTTTTGCATCATCTGGAGTATCGACCACAACAAAGTCACGGCTTCCACCAAGTGCAACTGTTAAAGCTAAAGAATAACTATTTTCTGTGTCTACTAAGTTACCTATAGTATCATGAATACCAGAAAGTACTCTAGAAGTAATAACTTTTTTAGCATTAGGATTCATATATGATCCTTGTTCAATGTAATTTTCTAAATACCTAATACTATAATTTGTATCATTTAATTCCTTTTCTTTTTGATATATTAAATTAGATTTCCCATTTAATTTAATACTCAAAGTATCAATTTTTTCTTTTAAATTACTAATCTTATTTTTAATATCTAATGCTTTATTTTTTATAACATTCAAATCTTCTTTTGAAGAAGAAATTTTAAGTTCACATTCTTTTTTATCTAAAGAAAGTTTAGTGATATTCTCATATAAAGTCTTATCATCTGCTTCATACTTTCCTTTTTCTTTTAAAACGTTTATCTCTCCGTTTACTTTTTCTATATCTCGAGTAAGTTCAAGAAATCTACCATTATCACTACTTATTTTTTCATTAAGAGAACTAATTTCTTTTTTTAATAATTCTTGTTTTGTATCATATAAGCTTGACTCTTTTAACATAGTTGCAATTTTTTCTTTAATATCCTCCATAGTTTTTTGATTACTATTATATTCTAACTCAAGTCGTTCAAGATCTTCAGCTATCAAAGAAACTTCTATATTTTTAAGTTTACCCTTATATTCTTTATATTTTAAAGCATTATCTCTTTCTTTACGTAATGGATCAAGTCTTAAATCAATCTCACTTTTAATATCTTTAACTCTCACTAAATTTTCATTAGTTCGATTAAGTTTTCTTAAAGCTTCCTCTTTTCTTTTTTTATATTTTAAAACTCCAGCCGCCTCTTCGATTATACTTCTTCTTTCAAACGAACTACTATTAATTATTTCAGTAACCTCACCTTGAGAAATAATATTAAAAGCGTACTTTCCTATACCACTGTCAAGAAATAAATCATTAATATCTTTTAATCTACACTTATCATTATTTATATAATATTCATTTTCTCCACTTCGATATACTTTACGCGTCACACTAACTTCAGTAAAAGGTACATTAAGTGCTTTATCAGTATTATCAAAGACCAAAGATACTGAGGCAAGATTTAGAGGCCTTCTACTTTTAGAGCCAGAAAAAATAACATCTGTCATATTAGAATCTCCTCTTAGAGTCTTAACAGATTGCTCACCTAAAACCCATTTTACTGCATCAACTATATTACTTTTACCAGAACCATTAGGCCCTACTATACAAGTAATATCTTCATCAAGTGTTAAATTTATTTTATCTGCAAAAGATTTAAAACCAGAAGTTTTTATTTCTTTTAAATACATATAATCGCCTCTTTACTATCTATAAATCTAATTATAACAAAAAAAAAGTTTAAAAAAAAGAAAAATGTAGTAATTAAGATTTTTAAGCACTAAATAGTATCTAAAATATAAAAATTATTAACTAAAACTAAAAAAATTGAAGTAAACTCATAATAAAACGTAAAAAATAGCAATTTGCATTTATATTTTTTATAGTATAAATTACTTTTTTGAAAGGAGGTGAACTAATGTCTAATAATGAAATTTTAAAACAAAAACTTAAACAGCATGAACTTATACCAGCTCTATATACTAATGTCTTTAAAGAAATAATTACTTGTACACAGTGTAGAGAATATACATGTAGCCTTTTAAGCGAGATAACAGGTATTAACTATAATTTTTTATTAGATAACCTAAAGATTATTGATGAAAATGAAACTAATACCGAACTAAAAGATACTTGCTATGCAGACTTAACTATTAAAAATTTAACTCTATTACTCAGAGTAAATAATACCCATAAACCTAAATTAAAATTACAAAATAATTTTTATAAAAAAAACTACATAAGTAAAAGACTATTTTATGATAGTAATCAAAGTAAAAAAATAGATACTTATGAGATAATATTTGATATTCATGACTTATATAAAAAAACATTCTCTGAGTTTAAATTTATGGAAAAAGATACAGGTGAAACTGAAAATGAATCATATATTAAATACCATATTAATCTTTTCAAAATACTTAATAAGTACTATCATCATAAAAAATTAGATTATAAGGAAAAACTTGTTGTAGTTTTAGCACTAGATAGTAAATATGAACTATTAGAAATATGCAATAATGATGAAATAATAAATACAGTTTTTGATAAGTTAAAAATGCTAAAAACAAGTGAATTAATAAAAGAGATAATATCAGATAAGTATCAAGAAAAAGTTATAGAAATAGAAAAAGAATATGAACAAATTGAAGCAAATAAAGTTGGTAGGATTTATGTAGCTAAAAATATGCTAATAGACAAACTAGATATTAAAATAATATCAAAATATACAAATATAAGCATTGAAGATCTAAAAAAAATTAGAACTAGCTTATAACTAGTTCTAATCACAATTACTTTAATTTAAATTTCTTTGCATCACTATATGGTGCATAAATAGTTTTATTATTATCAACTTTATATGCTCTTACCCGATAGTAATACTTTTTACCTTTTTTAGGTTTAAAACTATATGAATTTTTATTATAACCCATAGTTTTTATTAACTTATAACCACTATTCTTTTTAGTAGAGTAATATATTCTATATCCTGTTACACCATTTATTTTAGTATACTTAATAGTAACTTTACTTTTACTTTTTTTAGTCACTTTTGGAGCATTCATCTTCTTTAGAGTATAAATACTTATAAACTTACCATTTGGACTTATTATATATTTGCCTTTATCAATAATATATGGTGATACTTTAAAATCATACTTAGTACCAGTATTTAATACAACACTTTTTAGTGAACCGTTATTAAAACATGTATAAGATCTATTAGATGACTTCTTATAACATACCTGATACCCATGTGCACCAGCAGTTTTGGACCAAGAAAGAGTAACTGTTCGATAAGTAGATAGATAACCACGAAGAATTCCTAAAGATCCATAATATGTTTTTGGTACATCAGGAACAGGTTTATCTTTTCTAGTATATTGTGGATATAAAGTTATAGATTTAGTAATAATCCATTTACCATTTTTTATATATCCTTCAGCATTATACATTAGGCCACCATCTGAATTAATTACCTTAGTTCCACCACTAGGAGATGTATAAAAGCCATTAAATACATATCCTGGCATATAAGCAGTAGGATTATTAACAGGACTATTTCCCATTAAAGTACTATATAAATCAGCAGAACCAGTTTTAGCATATACAGTAGTTGATTCACCATTAAATGTTCCGCCATTTGACATATCAAATGTTATAGTAGCATTTGTAACACTTATATCTAAAAAGTCACTTAAAGTTGGATCACTCACTATATCACCTTTTGCTGCAACTTCTTGACAAAAATAATATCTTTTACCTACTTCATCTTGTTGATCTTTAGTAATAGTATATGTATTATCAGAAGATTCATCCCAATCTGTTGGAACAACGGACTTGCTATAACTATAACCAAATAAAAACACAGAAGATTCACCATTAGTATATGAAGTATTAGATTCGCATTTCAAAACTATATCTGATGACTTATAAATAAAGTTATTTCCTCCTTCACTAGTTATAGTTGGCATTTCATTAGGAGCTGGTATTCCATTATTTTTTACAGTTATTGTATAAGTAATTGGAGTTGTCTTATTAGTTCCAGTTTCAGAATTAATTATATATTTATCAATAACATTAACAACAACTTTATATGTTCCCAAATTGACATCATCAGCTACTTTTATTTTATCTCCATCAATAGTTATACCAGTAGTTTGAGGATCAACACTAACTAATTCATATGTATATCTTCCTATACCACCTTGTATTGGAGAAAGAATATCAATAGTTTTAGTTTCGGAATCATCGTCAATTACATTTTTCTCAGGTGATTCGTCAGAGAAATTAACCGGAATATTTTCACTAGATGTATCAAAATGCAAATTACTAACAAGTTCATCACTTAAACCACAATCTTTAATCATATTTGACATATTTACAACATTATTAGTTTTAAATGTATCAGAATTTACTATAAGATTTTCAAGTTTTTTACAACCATTAAACATATCGGACATATTCGTAACACCAGTTGTATTAAATGAAGATAAATCCAAAGAAGTAAGTTCTTTACAATCTTTAAACATTGAAGACATATCTGTAACACTAGAAGCAGCAAAATTAGTTGGGAATGTCAAATTAGTAAGAGATTTATCACCATCAAACATATGACTCATGTTCGTAACTCCACTAGTATCTAGTTTAGATAAATCAATTGCAGTAACATTTGGTAAATTACTAAAAACATAACTTGAATCTTGAGCTGCAATTACATTTTCACCAATTTCAACATCAGTTATAGAATCTTTAAATTGTCTCCATGGAATATTTGTAGGATTTACTGAAGACATAGTACAAGATGAATTTGTTGAACTATAAATTTTAAGCTTATTATCAACTACATCCCAATCACAGGATCCAATTACTTTTGAAATTGCTTTAAAATTAGCACGTAAAGTTACATTATTATTAATAATAACATTATGATTACGTAAATCATCATCACTAATTATTTTACATGTTGCAGAAAAATCCCTACAGTCAGGATAAATTGTTTCAGTTTGATTAACACGATCTTTAACAATAACGCTACTTCCAAGTGGAGTCCATCCAAATAGTTCTGAATCAGAATTAGGAGGCGCTACAATCAAGTCAGCAATAGGAGCCTCACCATTAGCTACATATTCAGTTAAACCATCATCACTTGAACAGCTAGCGCAGCTTATAGTACCTGAACTAGAACCTGCCCCAGCATTATATCTAACCTCGTGCTTAGAAGCACTATTAGCATATAAAGTAACATTATTTTTAGTAACATCATAATTAGACCCCATAGGAATTCTAGTACTACTTCCTTCCTCACTCCAACCAGATGGCGAAAAATTACCTTCAGATGTATAGTTAGGAAGCTTTACAGTACAACTATTACTATTGTATGTTGTCATACATGAAGCAGATGTACTTCCTTTTATTTCAGCAACATGTTCACCCTTAGCAAATTTAACATTAAACTTATAAACTGAATAAATTGTCTCAGCTTCACTATTAGCAGCATTAGAGGTATTTGTAAATTTAAGACTAGGATTATTGGTTAACGAATATCCAACAAATTTAGAACCACCAGGACCAGCTCCACAGTTATTATCACTACCGCAATAATTTGAAGTACCAGTTGGAGTATCAGATAAAATAGCTTCAGATAATTCTGTATTATTTATAAAAAATTGTTTACGATATAAAGTCCTTTGTGAATAGTCTTTTTCTTTTGACACAGCATTTATATTACTTGGTTCCAATGCATAACTTTCTTGAACAAAAAAAATAGTTCCAAATATTATAGCCATAGTAAATACAAATAATAAAAACTTTTTATGTTTCATAAACAACACATCCTAGTATAAGATTAATTATACAAAAAAATTTAAAAAAAGTATAGAAATTTCAAAAAAATTTTCACAAAAAAATTAATAAATAAATATGCAACCTATGCACTTAACTTCTTAAAAAAAATGCATTAATCATGCATTTAACTACTCAGTAATCTATCTATATATCTAATTTCCCTTTTTAAGTTTATCTTTTTTATTATATGTTTAACATTCAACTGTTTATAAATCTCTAATAATTTATTCTTTTTTATATATAAATATTTTTTATACAATTCATCATTTTTATTATTCAATTTTTTACCATATTTTAGATCTAACTTTGAATATTTTTCTTTGTTTTCACCTTTATTAAATAATATTATTATATAATACTTACCTTTATCTAATACTATTTTTTCATCTTGAATATAATAGCCTAATTTTAATACATTTTTTCTCAAATAATAATAATCATTATTAGTAGAAACTATTATATTATTAACTGTATTAAGCTTTTCTTTACCCTTTTTTAAAATATTAACTATAGTATTACTGCCTAATCCAGATAAAACCACAGTATCAACTTTTTCATTACTACTATCTAGCCCATCGCTTTGTACTATTTTAATTCTATTTTCCAATTTATACTTACTCACATTTTCTTTTGCACTTTTAAGAGGACCTATATTTATATCAGAGGCTATAGCATTTATTTTTTCATTGTTTAAAACTGTATATATATCTAAGAGTGCATGATCACATCCTATATCTAAAAAAAAGGAGTTATTAGGAATTAATTCACTAATAACTTTAAGTCTTTTTGAAATTTTCATTAGTCAGTTAAAAAGTCCTTTAACTTTTTACTTCTTGAAGGATGTCTCATTTTCCTTAATGCTT
>CAJONL010000112.1 GCA_905235875.1 uncultured Bacilli bacterium | reverse complement strand
CAGAAAATTCTTTAAATATTTCATTTAATATTTTTTTTAATTCTTCAATAGAATAAATTTTTTCACTCATATAAATCTCCTTTTCATTTTGTCTCTCACTTATATGTTACTATAAAAATAGCAAAAAAGCAAGAAATATTTTCTTGCTTTTAATTTATGTCAACTTGTATCTTCGGAAGTGCACAGCGGAACAAAATTACCACACCCATTTAAAAATGTCCCTATTTGATATATAATATAAATATCAAATGGAGGACATTTTTATGTTAAATAAAAAATATTCAGATGAATTTAAGTTACAAGTTATTAAAGAATACCTAGAAACATCAATTGGATGCAGACCTTTAGCTAAAAAATATAATTTACCATCTAAAAACTATATTCATAATTGGGAAAAACAACTTATACAAAAAGGTTTACTTAATTGCGATGACATTAAAAACGCTAAAAATAAAAAGTATTCTTTAAATACTCCTATAAAGAAAACGGCTTATGAAAAACAATTAGAAAAAGAAAATTTAAGACTAAAAGCTGAACTTTCTTTTTATAAAGAACTAGAAAATTTAATGGATATAGATTCTAAAAAAAAATAGTAATTCTTAAATTAAAAAATCAATTTCCTATATCTTTATTATGCAATATAGCCAAAATTGATAGAAATAACTTCTATAAATGGCTAAAGCACTATAATCCTAAGGTAAATGATGATTTTGATACTACTTTAATAAACGTTTTTAATGAATGTGATAAAACATATGGCTATCGTAGAATGCACTTAGCTATGAAATCATTAGGATTTAATAAAAATGAAAAGTTTGTAAGAAACAGAATGAAAGCACTTAATTTAAAATGTGAGATTAGACAAAAAAAGAATACATATAAAAAATCCGATACTAATATTGAAAATAAATGCAAAAACTATTTAAATCAAGATTTTTATCCGGAGAAACCTAATAGATACTATTCTGTTGATATTACATATTTAAAAAGTAAAAAAGGTATGGTTTATTTAAATGTTATAATTGATTTATTTGGAAAAATTCCCATTGCATATTTATCAAGTTATTCTTGTAATTCAAAACTTGCAGAAGATACAATTGATGTGCTAGTAAAAAAGCGTAAAAATATAAAAAATGCGATGATTCATAGCGATCAAGGGGTAACATATTTAAGTAAAAGCTATATACAAAAATTAGTTGATTTAAAAGTAATAAGAAGTAACTCAAAAAAAGGATATCCTTTTGATAATGCTTGTTCTGAAAACTTTTTTAGCATATTTAAAGTAGAAAAATTTTATAGATTAGGTTATATTCCTGAAAATAAAGAAGAAATAGATACAATTGTAGAAGAATATATTGATTTTTATACTAATAAAAGATTAAGTTTATCATTAGGAGGATTGACTCCAAAAAAATTTTATGATAAATATATAGAAAGTAAAAAAAGATTACCTAAAAAATAGATAATCTTTCAAAAAATTGTTAAAAATCATATAGGGACACTGTGGTAAATTTTTCCGCACTCCAAGGTGTCCCTAAAAGTTGGGAAGGAGATATGTATATGAAAGAAGGAAAAGTAGTTTTAATAGGAACGGGTTTTGTAGGAATGAGTATGGCATATACTATGATAAATAGAGGTGGAGTAAACGAATTAGTACTAATTGATTTAGATAAAGAAAAAGCAAAAGGCGAAGAAATGGACTTAAATCATGGAATGCCTTATGCTCCACAAAAGATGATTATAAAAGCTGGAGATTATGATGAATGTAAAGATGCTCATGTTATAGTAATAACAGCAGGTGCAGCACAAAAACCTGGTCAAACAAGATTAGAACTTGCTGAAACAAATGCAAAAATAATGAAAGATATTACTCAAAATATTATGAAAAGTGGGTTTAATGGAGTAATTATAGTAGCAAGTAATCCAGTAGATTTAATGACTTATGTAGTAGCAAAAGTTTCAAAACTTCCTAAAAGTCAAGTATTTGGCTCAGGAACTGTATTGGATTCAGCAAGATTAAGATATATTTTATCTAAACAACTTAATGTGTCATCAAAAAATATTCATGCATATGTTAT
>CAJONL010000111.1 GCA_905235875.1 uncultured Bacilli bacterium | reverse complement strand
TATCATTATATATACCAATCTTTGGATAGCAAACAGAATAACCTGTTTTCAATTGAGATGGTTTAGTATTTTTTTCAAACATTGCCTTATACGTTAAAGCATTTGAATACTTCTTCCAAGCATTTTGTTGTTTACTTGTTACAGCAGTAACATTACTGTATATTGCATTAGGTGAATTAGGCTTAATTCTACCAAATCCAAAATAATAATCTGCAGGTATTGCACCAGTTCTAACAGCACCATTACCTCCTAATGTTGACTTATTATTTTTTTGAATAGATTTAATTGAATCAACTACACTTGCAGCATTTGCACTTGTTGGCATTATAAAAATAAATGTCATTAATAATGCAATTACTATAAATATTTTCTTTTTCATAATTAATATTCCTTTCTTTTAGCTATTATTATACTTAAATTATATATTTTTTAACCGCATATGTCAAACAAGGATTTTATTAAATTTAATAAAGTTAACTACTTTACATTTTTATTTACAAAAATAAATATTAGTAAAATATTAAAAAAAAGAACTAATCTAGAGTATCTCCTAGATTTAATTCTTTTTTTATTTTTGTAGTACTAATTCCTTCAGTTCTATCTAAGTAAGTAACATCACAATATTCTTTTAATATTTCAAACTTGGGCTCACCTACCCAATCACTTCCCATTACCACTTCATCTACTTTATAGGTTTGAACGTCTCCTATTTTTTGATCCCAATCATTTTCAGGAATAACTAAATCAACATAACGAATAGCCTCTAGCATTTCTTTTCTTGTTTCATAGTTATGATATGCTTTTTTACCTTTAATACTGTTAAATTCATCAGTAGATAAAGCAACAATAAGATAATCTCCTCTTTCCTTTGCTCTTTTTAAGAGTCTAATATGACCGTAATGTAATAAATCATAAGTACCATAAGTAAGAATTCTTTTCATATTTTATATCCTTTCTACATCAAAGCATATTTCTTCATTATTAATTTTAAATTTATAATCTAAATCTTCTTTTTTAATTAATTCAACAGCAAGAATTTCTTTAGAAATATAATCTTTATAATCTTTTAGAACTTCTTCAAAGTAATCATTAGAGCTATAATATAACTTAATTCTATTTTCTACATCAAAGTCTTTTTCTTTACGTAAATTTTGAATTTTAGAAATTACTTCTCTAGCAAATCCTTCTTTCAATAAATCTTCATTAAGTGTAGTATTAAGTATAACAAATTTATCTTTATCCATACCAACACTCATTCCTTCTTTTGATGATATTTTAACATCTACTAGATCTTTTGTTATTTTAGTACCTTCAAATTCTAAGTTTTCTGAATCAACATTTTTGATTTTTTCTTCATCTAAAGTATTTAGATAATTTACATAGTCTTTCATTTTACTACCAAATACTTTACCTGCTTCTTTAAAATTAGGTTTAATACTAAAGTTCATATAACGAGATAAGTCAGTTTCAAATACCACTTTTTTTACATTTAATTCTTCTTTTATTAAATTTGTTACATCACTTAGTATATCTTTATTTTTAGCATCTAAAATAATTTCGCTTAAAGGTTGTCTAACTTTTATATTTTCTTCATCTCTTATGTTTCTTCCTAAAGAAATTAAATCACGAACTAGATCCATTTTAGTTTCTATTTTTTCATTAATTAGTTTTTCATCACATACTGGATAATCACTTAAATGTACAGATAACTCTCCAGTTAAATTTTGATATATTTCTTCACTTATAAATGGAGTAATTGGCGCTACTAAACGGGATAATCCTTTAAGTACTTCATAAGTAGTTTTATAAACACATTTCTTAGAATTATCAAATTCTGATCCCCAAAATCTTTTTCTGGTTCTTCTTATATACCAATTTGATAGATCTTCGCTAGTAAAATATGTTATAGCTTTTACTACTTTATTTAAATCATATTCTTCAAAATACTTAGTAACATCTTTTACAAGACCGTTATACTTAGATAAAATCCATTTATCTATTTCTTCTAGATCTTCGTAACTTACTTCATATTCTCTAGGATCTATTTTATCAATATTAGCATAAAGACTAAAAAATGAATATGTATTTGTAAGTGGATTAAAGAATTTAGAATGTACTTCTTTCAATCCATTTATATCGAACTTAAGTGGAGTCCATACAGGAGAAGAATATGCTAAGTAAAATCTTACTGTATCTGCACCGTACTCTTCCATAGTAGTAAATGGTTCTACTATATTTCCGCGTGATTTACTCATTTTTTTACCTTCTGCATCTAATAGCAAATCATTTACTAGTACATTTTTATATGGTGATACTCCTTTTACAAACACTGATATTACTAAAAGTGTGTAAAACCATCCTCTAGTTTGATCTATTCCTTCAGCAATAAAATCTGCTGGAAATTGTTTTTCCCAAATATCTTTATTTTCAAATGGATAATGATATTGTGCAAATGGCATAGAACCAGAATCAAACCAGCAATCGATAACGTCAAGAGTTCTAGTCATTTCTTTACCACAATGAGGGCACTTAATATGAACATCGTCTACATAAGGTCTATGTAAATCAATAGTTTCATCAATATCCTCGATAGCTTTACTTACAAGTTCTTCTCTAGAACCTATCATCTCCATATGTCCACATGAGCATTTCCAAAGTGGAAGTGGTGTTCCCCAGTATCTATTTCTTGATATTGCCCAGTCATTTAAGTTTTCTAACCAGTTACCAAAACGTTTTTCACCAACATATGATGGATACCAATTTACTGTTTTATTCGCTTCAATTATTTTATCTTTTATTTTTGTAACTTCTAGATAAAAACTAGGTTTAGAGTAATAAATTAGAGGTGTAGAACATCTCCAGCAATGTGGGTAGTTGTGTTTAATTCTTTGTTTCTTAAATAATTTATCATTTTCCTTTAAATACTTAATTACAACTTCATCAGCACTAAATACATTCATGCCTTTCCATGGCCCATCATTATAACATCCATCTTCACCAACTGGATTTACATAAGGTAAATTATATTTTTTGCCAACAGCTGCATCGTCTTCACCAAATGCAGGTGCTAAGTGAACTATTCCTGTACCATCTTCCATAGTTACATAACTGTCACATGTAACAAAAAATGCTTTTTTATTTATTTCAAGTCCTGGGACTAATTGTTCATACTCTTTATATTCTAAATCTTTCCCTGTATAAGTTTCTAAAACTTCATAATCATCACCAAGTACTTTTGAAGCAAGCTTTTTAGCTACTATAAACTTGTATCCTTTAGAATCTACTTTAATATATTCTTCATCTGGATTAACACATAATGCAACATTTGCAAGAAGTGTCCATGGAGTAGTTGTCCAAACTAAGAAATAACAATCTTCATCTTTTAATTTCATTGGAACTGTTACTGTGTCTACACTAACTTCTTTATAGCCTTGTGCTACTTCATGAGATGCAAGACCTGTTCCACATCTAGGACAAAATGGTACAATTTTAACTCCTTCGTAAAAAAGCCCTTCATCAAAGAATTTCTTTAAAATCCACCATTCTGTTTCAATATAATTATTATCATAAGTAACATATGGATTCTTAAGATCAATAAATTGTCCCATTTTAGTAGTTAAATCTGAAAATGCTTTTTCATTTTCCCAAACACTTTCACGACACTTTTCATTAAACTCTTTAACTCCATATTTTTCAATATCATTTTTATTATTAAATCCAAGTTTCTTTTCTACTGCAAGTTCTACAGGAAGTCCATGAGTATCCCATCCTACCTTACGATATACTTTATATCCTTTCATTACTCTATACTTACAAATAGAGTCTTTAATAAATTTTGCAACCATATGATGAAGTCCTGGAAATCCATTTGCAGTAGCAGGTCCATCATAAAATACAAAGTTTTTATCTCCTTTAGTACTTTTGTCTAAAATATTTTCTTTTTCCCAAAAATCAGTAAAACTACTTTCTATTTCATTATGTTTTCCTTTTTTTAGTTCCTTAAACATCTTATTTCCTCCTTATAAAATAAAAAGATGATACCAAAGGGCGAAAAATTCGCGGTACCACCTTAATTTATTATCTTTATAGGCTATAACGCACCTATCCGTTTTTACTTTTAATAAAAAACATCAGAAGTGATCTAAAATATACTATTTTATTAAGTTACACCAACCCTTAACTCTCTTTAAAAAGTCATATATTTCCGTCTTCGTCATTTGTTTAAAATTATCTTATCATTTTTTAATTATTTGTCAAGCTATAAAATTTCAATATCTTCGAGAATATCTAGAGCATCATTAAGATTTTTATGTGCTTCATTTTTTAATTTTTTTAAACTATTTAAAGTTTTTTCTTTTTCATCTTCTATTGCTTTAGCTTTTATTAATGCATCATTTACTATGATACTTGCATTATCTTTAGCACTTTTTATTATTAAAGAAGCTTCGTATTCGGCGTTTTTCTTTATTTCGCTATTTATATAATTATATGAGTCCTCAAGTTTTTTTAGTCTTTCATTTTCATTTTTCAAAAAATCAATCATGGCTTTTTGTTTATTTATTATAACAGTATTTTCTTCTGTTTTTTTTATAACATAATCCATAAAGGAATACATATCACCTTTACCGAACTCATCATAATTATTCACTTAAAACACCTACTAACTACCAATCAAATTCTTTTCCTTGCTCCTTTTTTTCTTCTTTTTTACTTTTTTCTCCATCACTTATCTTACCTTCAACTGGTACATTATTTGGAGTACATAAAAATATTCCATTACCAAGTTTTTGAAGATCACCAGATATTGCATATACAGAACCACTTAAAAAATCTACAATTCTTTTAGCAATTTCAGGAGTAACTCTCTTTAAGTTAACAACTACAGTATTTCTTGATTTTAAGTAATTAACAATAGTTTGAGCCTCACTAAAAGCACGTGGTTCTAGAAGTATCATTTTATTTGAACCAGATATTTCTGCAGCTGCTGAATCATCATAATATTCATTACTTACTTTCTCTTCGATGATTTCTTCTCCGTTTCTTTCATCACCAATAAACTTTGAAATCTTAGTTTTAAAATTCATTTCAATCCCTCCTTAAAGAAATATAAACACCAGACTACACTATACTAAATTTTAGCACAAAATGCTTTTTCTTTCAACAATTAATTCATTTATAGTGTAAAGTTAGTTTTTAAGTCCTTTAGCATATTCTTTTTTCTCTTCCATCATATATTCTGTAACCTTAGTTTCAATTTCATCTAAACTTTTCTTACTAAGGTTACTAATATAAACTAGTTCTTTTATAGTATCGATGCAAACTTTTCCCCAAATAATCCCTGATATAACTGTTAAGTCATTAAACATATCCGGAGTAATTGAATAAAGAAAATATCCAAACAATAACCTTTTTTGACCAATTAATAATCTTTTATTAGTAATTATAAATACTGAAGTAGAAATAATATCATAAAACTCATTATTTCTTTGACCAGTAAAGGCATATAAAATTTCTTCATCTGGATTCAAATGCATTTCTACAATCTTAGAATGCTTTTTTAATCTCCAGGCAACAGTACCAGGGTATTTCCTTTTAAAATTTAAAGCTTCATCATATACTTTTCCCATTATAACACCTTATTCTTTTTTAAATTATTTACTAGTTCAGAATCTTCTATATATCCATTAATAACATCAATTCTTTTACCATCTTTATAGATTAATGTAAGTGGAGTTCCCCAATCTTTAGACTCAGTAAAAAACTTATCTGTTTCATATAATGAATCGAAATTGTTGCCAAGTTTATCTGTATCGATATAATAAATAATAAAATTATTATCTTTCATTGCTTTTTTTATTGTTTCTTTATATTTAGAACACCATGAGCAAGTTTCTCTACCAACAAACATAACATTATTACCTTTAGATTTTATAATTTCTTTATATTCATCAATACTTACTTCGATAAAGTTACCAGTAATTAAGTGCTTTTCTATTAATTCTTTTATTTTTTTATAAGAAAAATCAAATTCATTATCATATATTTTTTTACCTTTATTGAAAATATATAAATGTCCTTCAGTTAAATTAGCACTTTTCTTTTCATTATCTTTTAATGAATTAGGATTTAAAACTGCGATAGATGTATCATATCTATTCTTAAAAGTATCCTTTTTGTCTTTATCTTTTATAGTTCCATAATATACAAAACTATTTTCACCTTTTTTTACTTTTATAAAATCTTTATAATTAATATCACCATCTAAATTAGTAGGACCTGCTAAAAATGGTATTAATACTACTATTAAAATAAGTATTAAAATAAAAATACTTAGAAGTATTACCTTTGCTTTTGTACTCATATTATCTCCTCCCTATAAAAATTTTACCATAAAATAATGTAATTGTCACAAAAAGTCAAAAAAAATTGTATATTTTAAAAAAATGTGATATAATATCGCCAGTAAAAAGGAGGAAGGAAAATGAGCTATCCATGGGAATGTAGAGATTGTTTTTATTTAGATACTAATGACGTTAAATGGGGAGATATGTATTGTAAGGCTAAAAGGCGTTATGTTGATCCTTGTAGTACTAGTTGTTCTAATGACTTTAAAAAAACTAAAGAAGCAGAATCTAGAGGAACTTGTTACCTTACAACTTGTATGTGCAATATTTTAGGAAAAAAAGATAATTGCAATACTTTAAATACTTTAAGAGACTTCAGAGATAACTATATGAAAAAAGATGAAAAGTATAATGCAATTTTAGATGATTACAAAGTTGTAGGTCCAATGATAAGTGATAAAATAATTGACGATGAAAATTCATATGAAGTTGCTACTATTATGAAAAATAATTATATCGATGAAGCAATTGAATTTATATCCTTAGGTAATTATCAAGATGCTGTAAGTATTTATATAGATATGACAGTTGACTTGATGGATTATTATGATATAGATACAGATATTTTAAGAACAAATGAATATGGATTATATAAAGAAGAAATAAAAGCAAGAAAAAGAATGGGAAGTTTTTAATACTACTCATTCTTTATTTTTTCTAAAATATTATAAAATTCTCTCGGAGGTTCTACACTAAATCTTAAATTTTCACCTGTAATTGGATGTATAAAACTAATGCTTTCAGAATGAAGCATTTGTCCAAAATTAGGATCTATTATTTTTCTTTTACTATATACAGGATCATTTACCACTGGATGACCTATATAATTTAAATGTACTCTTATTTGATGAGTACGACCTGTTTCAAGTTTTAACTTTAGTAATGTTGCATTATTATATCTTTCTATAACACTAAAATTAGTAATAGAATTTTTTCCATTAATATCAGTCACAGTATATTTTTGCCTATCATTAAAGTCTCTTCCTATCGGAGCATCAATTTTTCCTTTATCATGTCTTAATACTCCCCACACTAAAGCTATATAACATCTTTCTACTTTTTTTTCTTTAATCAATTCTGATAGTTTTTCTAAAGTAATATCATCTTTAGCTACTACCATAAGACCACTTGTATCTTTATCTAAACGATGAACTATTCCTGGGCGAATACCTTTACCATCTATATCAAAATGATATAAAAGTCCATTTACTAAAGTATGATTTGGATTTCCTACAGCAGGATGAACTACTAAACCACTTGGTTTATTAATAATAGCTAAGTATTTATCTTCATATATTATATCTAACTCCATCTTTTCTTTTTCTAAAAACATTTCTTTTTCTTCGTAATTAATACTAATAATATCACCAGTTTTAACCTTATAACTAGGACTTACTTTATTACTATTAACTAAAATATTTCCATCCATAATTAAAGATTTTATCTTACTACGAGAATACTTAGTATTTTGACTTATATAAGTATCTATTCTAATACCATCATTTTCTACTTTCAATACCATTCTTATCACCTTTTATTAAATATATTATATAAATTAATGCACCAATTACAATAAATGAATCTGCTAAATTAAAAACAGGAAATTTATATCCAAATAAATTAAAACTAATAAAGTCTACTACTTTACCATAAAATAATCTATCAAATAAATTACCTAAAATTCCACCAATTATGAATGAAAAACAAAGTACATCTATTTTACTTTTTGCTTCATTTATAATATAGAGAAAAAAATAATATAATACAAATAAAGCAAACAGTATAAATAATAATCTATTACCACTTAAAATTGAAAAAGCAGCACCTGTGTTATAAACTTTTTTTAATTCTAGAAAACCTGGAATTATAGTTAAAGAATCCAAAAAATTAATAACTATTATTTTAGATAATAAATCAATAAAAAAAATAATTATACTAAATATATAAACCTTTAATTTCATACTCAAATATTATCAATTTATTATAATATTGTCAATAAACTAGTAATTAACTAGTATTACATCCTCTCCTATTTTTTCTATTTTATCCCAAGATACTTCTACTTCATTATCATTATTCTTAAATTTTAAAAATCTCTTATCATTTTCAAGTACCAATGATAAAATTCTTCCATCCCTGTCCACTTTCACATCAACTATATTACCTATTTTTTTACCCTCTAGATTAACTATTTCTTTATATTGTAGTTCAGAAAGTCGCATATAATCACCATTAAATCTTATGATAGACTAAATAAAATATTATTTTATAAAAATTATATATTACTTTAATACAATATAAAAACTACAAACAAATGTAGTTTTAACGATTCTTCTTAAATACAAATATTTTACTAAATATATAGTTTAGTACCATTACAATAAACTGTACTAGTAATTTTGATATTTTATCATTTATATCTATTACATCAGTTAATATATACATACATAGCATTTCTATTAATAAAGTTGTTACTCTTGATGCGTAAAATTTAAACATTTCTATAAAACCATTCTTACCTTTTTCTTTAGACTTAAATACATACTTTTTATTGGTTAGAAAAGCAAATAATACTGCAAGTACCCATGATATTATGGTACAAATCTGTATATCAAAATTACTATCCTTAGTAAATACTAAAAATCTAAAGAAATAATATGATGCTATGCTTACAACTGTTGTAAGCCCACCTACTATGACATAGTTTATAATTTCTTCATACTTTTTATATATTTTTTTTATGTTATTTATCATTTTCTAACTCTTCTTTCACTATATAAATAGGTCTATTTTTTATTTCTAAGTACATATTAGATAGATATTCTCCAATTATACCTATACATAAAAGTTCTATACCACCAATTAGTAATATCAATCCTACAATAGTAGCATAACCAGGTATATCTATAGAAAAAATAAGCTTCTGAATCAGTACTACTAGTAAGTAAATAAATGAAATAGTTGACATTAAAAATCCTACATTTGTTGCAATTTTAAGTGGTGCTGTTGAAAAAGATACTATTCCAGTTATCCCATATTTTAATAGTCCTTTAGGATTCCATTTACTTTCACCTGTTGCTCTTTTTTCTGGAGTATATGGTAAATATTTAGTATCAAAGCCTACATATGAAAAAATACCTTTAGTAAATCTTCTTACTTCATTTAGAGAAAGAATTGCTTCTTTTACATTAGTTTTAAACATTCTAAAATCGCTTGCCCCTTCTTTCATATCAAGGTTAGCCATCTTGTTCATAGTTTTATAAAAACTTCTTTTTACAAAACTCATTAAGCCACTTTCAATTCTTTGCTTTTGATAATAACAAACACAATCAAATTCTCCCTCATCAAGAATTTGTGCCATATTTAATGTTAAATGTGGTGGTTGTTGCATATCTGCATCAATTATAACAGTATAATCCCCCGTTGCTTTTTTTAGTCCTGCATAGATGACAGATTCTTTACCAAAGTTTCTAGAAAATGATATAACTTTTACTTTCAAATCTTTCTTTTTTATAAGTTTTTTTAAATTCTTTAAAGTATCATCTTTTGAACCATCATCAATAAAAATTAATTCCACTTCATAATCTTTACTATTTTTATAGGTTTTTACTGCATCTTTGTAGAAAAGTTCAACATTACCTTCTTCATTATAGCAAGGAACTATCATTGATATTTTTTTCATACTTCTTACTTCCTCTCTTATCATAAATAATAATTATAATAAATATTATTAAACCAATTACTGATAATATTTTTCCCTCTTTAAGCATTGGAGCTTTATAATTAATTCTTATATTATGACTTCCTTTAGAAACTTTAAAACCTAACATATATTTATTTACTATCATAGGTTTTACTTTTTTACTGTCTACATAAATATTAAATCCTTTATCATATGGAATAGATAAACTTAAAACTCCTCCACTTGTATTTATTTTACCATAAATATTGTCACCCTTAGTAAGTTTTTTATCTATTATTAGATTATCATGTTTATTATTTAAGTCCTTAATATGATTATAATTCAAACTATATACTTTTATATTATTAATCTTAAAGGTACCTTTAGAAAGCGTAATATTTAAATGATCTATATCTTTTTCACTTATTACATATTCAAAGGAATAATTTTTATTATGATATTTCCATCCTCGACATGTCAAAAGATTACGTAAATTATTTATTTCAATATAAGTATCTCCTACTTTGCATCTTTCATTATAATCCATATCAAATCTTATAATTATTATTTCATTGTGATAAGTTTTGTCAAGTTTTATATTATAAGAAGTCTTATTTTTATTACTTAAAGAATAACTA
>CAJONL010000110.1 GCA_905235875.1 uncultured Bacilli bacterium | reverse complement strand
TTTTAAATTTAAATTAATAGGCCCTGCAAATCCTACTTTTGCATTGGTAAGTTTTTCTACATCTTCAGGTTCTGCAAGTTCTATAGATTTAGCATTTAAATATTTTTTAACCTTCACCTCATTTACTTCTCTATTTGCTTTAACTACGCATAGTACAAAGTAAGAATCATCTACTTTATATATTAAAGATTTAGTTAGTTTATCAAGGCCAAAACCTAAATTTATTAAATCATCTATAGTACCTATATTTGGAGTATTAAGTAATTCTTTATCTTTTTTTTCTTCTTTTACTTCAGAAAAAGTACTAACAGAAGGACACACTTCTATATTAGATGAAAAATCACATGTATCACAAAGAACCAAAGTATCTTCCCCTGTATCACATAATGCTTGAAATTCTTCTGATAAAAGTCCTCCCATTACTCCAGTATCTGCAGTAACTACTTTATAATCCAATCCTACTCTATTAAAGATTTTTTTATAAGCTTCAAACATTTTATCATATGATTCATTAAGTCCTTTTTCGTCTTTATCAAAACTATATGCATCTTTCATAGTGAACTGACGAGTTCTAATAAGTCCAAATCTAGGTCTTGGTTCATCCCTGAATTTACTTTGTATTTGATAGATATTAAATGGCATATCTTTATAAGACTTTATCTTCATTTTAGCAGCATTAACAAAAAGTTCTTCATGAGTAGGTCCTAGAACGTAAGGCCTTCCTTTTCTATCTTTTAAAGAAAACATATCACTACCAAAATTATCACGTCTTCCTGAAGCTACATATACTGCTTCTGGTAAAAGTGCAGGCATTAACAATTCTGATGCTCCAGTATTATTCATTTCTTCTCTAATTATGTTTTCAATATTTTTTAAAGTTTTAAAACCTAAAGGTAATAAATAATATACACCACTTGAACTTTTCTTAACAAATCCAGCTCTTACTAAAAGTTTTCCACTTAAACTATCTTCTTCTTTTGGATCATCTCTAAGAGTATAGAAAAAACTATTTTTTAATTTCATATAATCACCTCTTAATAGTACAAATTATGTATAAATTATATCATAATCTAAAGTATAATATATAACTTTTTTATTTTTTTGTATAATTTTTTATAAATTCATTTTTAAACTCAGAGAAAGTATCATTTTCTATTGAATCTCTAATATCTTCAGTAAGTTTTATTAAAAACCTAATATTATGGATAGAAAGTAGTCTTCCTCCGAATGGTTCCCCAATTGTTACTAAATGTCTTATATAAGCCTTAGTATAATTTTTACAGGCATAACAGTCGCAAGTTTCTTCAACTGGAGAAAAATCTTCTTTAAATTTTGCATTTTTTAAATTTATTTTACCATGTCTTGTAAATGCATTACCATGTCTTGCAATTCTTGTTGGAAGTACACAGTCGAATATATCTACACCACGCTCTACTCCTTCTAAAATATCGATTGGTTCTCCAACACCCATTAGATAACGAAGTTTATCTTTAGGCATATATGGAATAGAGTATTCTATTGCTTTATACATATCTTCTTTTGATTCTCCATCATTTGCTACTCCTCCGATTGAGTACCCATCAAAATCCATTGCTACAGTCTCAAGAGCTGATTTTTTTCTTAAATCTTCGTACGGACCACCTTGTATAATTCCAAAAAGCATTTGATTAGGATTATTATGTACATTTTTACCTCTTTTAGCCCAACGAATTGTTCTCTCAATACTTTTTTCCATATATTCATGACTTGCTGAAGCTGGAGGGCATTCATCAAAACTCATAGCTATATCACTATCTAATTTATTTTGAATCTCAATAGACTTTTCAGGAGTTAAAAATAAATTAGCACCATCAATATGACTTTTAAACTTTACTCCTTCTTCAGTTATATCTTTAGGTTTAGCTAAAGAAAATACTTGATATCCACCAGAATCAGTAAGCATTGGCCTATTAAGGTTCATAAATTTCTTTATACCGCCTGCTTTAGCTACTATATCCTCTCCAGGCCTAAGCCATAAATGATAAGTATTAGCAAGAACTATACCAGAATTCATATCATAAAGTTCTTCAGGTGATAAAAGTTTTACTGTAGCACGTGTTCCAACTGGCATAAACATCGGAGTTTTATAAGTACCATATTTACTTTCTATTTCTCCAAGTCTTAAATTATCTTTTTGTTTTATTAAATTAAACTTCATCTTTGTCATTATTAAAATCTCCTATCATCATAGAATCCCCAAAAGAGAAAAATCTATATCTATTATCTACTGCTATTTTATATGAAGAAAGAATATTATCCTTACCTGCAAGAGCAGAAACTAACATTACAAGTGTTGATTTAGGTAAGTGAAAATTAGTAATTAAACTATCAATAGCTAAAAACTTATATCCAGGATATATAAATATATCAGTATTACCTTTGCATCCTTTAAAAGTATTATATTTTTTATATACTGTTTCAAGTACCCTTGTAGTAGTAGTACCTACTGCTATTATTTTTCTATTTTCAATCTTAGCAAGATTTAATCTTTCAGCAACTAAATCACTTATTTCATAATATTCACTATGCATTTTATGCATCGATACATCATCTACTTTAACTGGTCTAAATGTACCAAGTCCTACATGCAAAGTAACATATAAAATTTCTATACCTTTGTCTTTTATTCTATCTAATAAATCGTTAGTAAAATGAAGACCTGCTGTTGGAGCAGCACTAGAGCCTACTACTTTAGAATATACTGTTTGGTATCTTTCATTATCATCAAGTTTTTCATGTATATATGGTGGGAGTGGCATAGTACCAAGTTTTTCTAATATTTCTAAAAGTATTCCATCATATATAAGTTTAAATTCTCTAATACCTTCTTCCTTTTCTAAAGTACATTCTGCTTTTAAAAGTCCATCTCCAAAAGAGACAACATCTCCTTTTTTTATCCTACGTGCTGGTTTAGTAAGTGCTTCCCACACTTTTCCTTTATCTTTTAAAAGTAAAAGTTCTATAACTGCTCCAGTAGAAGTTTTTTCACCTATAATACGTGCTGGAATAACTCTAGTATTATTAAGTACTAAAACATCTCCAGGATGTAAATAATTAATTATATTATAAAAATGTTCATGCTTATAAAAACCATTTTTTTTAT